>CAZPWP010000016.1:0-14810 GCA_964590295.1 uncultured Victivallis sp. | reverse complement strand
CGGAGACGGCGATTTCACGGATTCGATCCGCGTCCGAAAGAGCTGTTTCTCCTGTTCGGAATTTCCGTTTGGTCAAAGCTGCCGGGCGAGGCGCTCGGCCAGCTGGGCGAAGCCGGCGTCGTTCGGGTGCACCGCGACCGGCGTGAAGTACTTTTCCGCATCGTGGTCGATCAGCGTGTCGCCGTCAATCACCTGGATGCGGGGATCGGCGAGCTGCTTCACCGCCTGTTCCGCCGCTGTCCGATATTCCGGAAGTTCGAATTTGACGCTCTTCGGGCGCCATTTCGGACCGACCCAGAGCGGGGTGATCAGCGTCACCGGCGTCTCCGGGCAGCGGCGCCGGAACTCCTGCAGGAACTTCACGACATGGGCGGCATACGCCGCCGGCGGCCGTCCCCCCTGCCAGTCGTTGACGCCGATCATCACCACCAGCCGGTCCATCGGAATCGAGGCGATCGCCTCCGGCTGGAGGCTGGGGGAAGAGAGTCCGCCGAGGGCGGTGTTGATGATCTGCCAGTTCTTTTTCTCCCCGACCAGCCACGGATAGGTGCGGTCGATCCGGCTGGCGGTGTGGCCATGCGTCACCGAGTCGCCGTGGAAGACCGCCCGGTACCGCGGACGCGGAGCCGGCGTGGCGAATTCTGCGCCGTCATTGACTTCGACGCCGTCGACGTCAACGGCGTCGCCGTAGGGGAGAATGATCTCGTAATCGTGGAATTTCCCGTCGGCGGGCAGAGAAACCTGCACCTTTTCCGGCGCGCGTTTCGTCCGCTTCTCCTTTGTGTTGAACTGCCATTCCGGGCGTCCCATGCCGTCGATCCGCCAGACGCCGACGCCGTTGCGGGCCGAAGGGGAGGTGTGCAGTTCGTTGTAATAAAGGTGGACGGTGACCGCTTTCGCGTCGGTACGGAAGCGGAGGCGCGCCCCCGGATTGTCTTTGTTGTAATTCCGGTTATGTTTCAGCACCCGGTCGAAGCGGACCCGCGGGTTGCCTTCCGGAGTGCGGATGACCTGCCTGCTGACGTAGTCGGAGTATTCGAGCCGGGGATCGTCGGCGGCGAGGAAGGCGGCGGATGCCACGCTGGTTGCAACGGTGCACGACAGCGCTGCGGCGGTGATGGATTTCATGAGGGGTCTCCTTATTCGTTTGAGATGAATTTTCTGCGGAATTCTCCGGGATTGGAGCCGAACTTTTCGGTGAAACAGCGGTAGAAGTAGGAGAGGTCGTTGAAGCCCGAGGCGAAACAGATTTCGGAGATGTTCCGGTTGGTCCGGGCGAGCTGTTCCGCCGCTTCGTTGAGACGGCGGATGCGCACGGAGTCCATGATGGTCTGCCCGGTGCCCGCACGATAGATGCGGCAGAGACGGCTCTTGTCGCTGCCGATCTTTTCCGCGATGGCGTCGAGCCGGAAATCCGCCGCAAAATGTTTTTCGATCAGATGGTCGATGTAGTCCACCACCTGGTCGGGCGTCTGGTGCCGGACGGTCCGGTTTCCCTTGCGGGCGAGGATGATGAGCAGCTCGAGCAGCAGCAGCTTGAGGCGGGAACGGTAGTTCTGGGGCATCCTGTTGAATTCCCGTTCCATCGTCCTGACGATCCGCCGGATCTCCATGTCGCTTTCCGTGACGTAGAGCCGTTCCCGCGGCCGTTCGCTGCTGCCGGGATGCCGGTTCATGATGGAGAAGAAGTCGAAGTCATCCTGCAGTTCGTTCAGCCCGTCGGTCACCAGTTCCGGCATGAAGAGGATGTTGTAGATCTCCAGCTGCTTCGATTTGATGTTGAAGGTGGTGACATCTTCCGGGTGGATCATGAAGACGCTCCCCGGCCGGAGCGGATGGCGATGCTCGTTGATGATCTTCTCGCCGAACCCTTCGACGATGTAGATGATCTTCCAGAATTCGCGGCGGAACCGTTTGCTTTCGTTGAAATCCTCCGGCAGATCGATCTCCCGCCGGATGTGGAAGGGAAAGTCGCTGTCGAAAAAAGAGTATTTATGAAAACATCTGGTGTTTTTTTCCGCCGAAGTATCCATCGTTTCCTCATCTGTTGCCGGTCGGATTTTACAATAGCGCGGCGGGAGCGGTTTGTCAAGCTCCCGCCGCGCCGGTTCCGCGGTTCAGCGTCCGGTCGGAATCACGACCGCCTCGATGCCGAGCGCGTCGGCGACCTTGCGGATCGTTTCCGCATGATGGCCGACGCCGAGGGCGAAGTGGTGGGTCGGCCCCTCCGCCGCCCAGCGGGTGAGGAAGGTCCGCACGTCCGGCAGGAATTTGCCGTGGGTGTTGGTGTTGCCGGTCGGCGGGATCGGTCCGGCGACCGATTCCCCTTCGGCGATGATGAACTTGAATTTGCCGTCCGCCTTGACGCTGATGCTCAACATGGTGATCGGACCGGTCCTGATGTTGAACTCCACCCCGGCGCCGGAACCGGGTTTGCCGTGGTATTTCTTCAGGCTGCGGATCACCGGGCGCCTGTCGGCGATGTTGAGGTGGTGGGGGCCGTCGTGGCCGACCAGCACGGTGTCGCTGGCGAAGTCCACCGGATGGAATTCGGCGAAGGAGCCGCCGATCTCCAGCCGGTCCATGATCAGCATCGCCAGGCAGGTCTTGATGTCGAACTCTCCGCACATCGGGAATCCGGCGCTGGTCAGCAGCGAGTTGCCGACGATGAAGTTGGTCACCAGCTTCCGGATCGGGGAGCCGGGTTCGCCCTCATAGTAATAGGCGAGGCCGTCGAGGGATTTGGCGGCGATGTATTTTTCGAGCGTCACCGCAACGACGGCGGCCGTTTCGAGGTCGGCGTCGGTGAGCTTGCAGGTCAGCGGATCGGAGACCGGATCCGGCGTGTCGAAGAAGTCGAGAATCCGTTTCTTCATCGCCGCGACCTCTTCGCCGGCCGGGTCGATGGCGCGGTAGATCGGCATCATCTGGTCGGCTTCGCACTGGACGACGTGGCAGCCGAAACCGGCGGTTACGGCGGTCGGATCGGTCTGCATGTCGAGCATCGCTTCGAGCACGTGGCCGAGGTGGCCGATCCGGGCGCGGCGGAGGTCGTGCAGCACGTGGGCGACCCGGCACCATTCGGCGAGCTGCGCGTCGGCGACGGCGTCGCCTTCGAGCATGCCGAGAACCAGCGGCGGCGGCGTCTTGCCCATGCGGATCGCCACGCCGGTGAACTCCGGCACCGAGCAGAGGTCGTCGTTGCAGAGCTGCATATAGGTGGTGGCGCGGGCGTAATCGAGCGCGGAAAGCGGCTGGAGCGCGACCAGCACGACCGGGATATTCATGGCGCGCACGATGGCGCCGAATGTGGCGCTGGTGGCGTAGGTGAGCATGTCGACGAAGAGGATGTCGAGGTCGGCGGCTTTGATTTTCGGCAGCGCCTCAAAGGCGCGCTGCGCATTGTCGACCATTCCGAAGGTGACGACTTCGACCTGACCGGCGGCGAGTTTCCGCTCCAGGACCGCCATTTTCTTCATCAGTTCGTCGAGCAGTCCGGGGAACTGCTCCCAGTAGGTGTCCAGTCCGACTCCCATCAGCCCGACGCGGGCGGTGAGCGGCTTTCTGCGTTCGATCTTCATCTGTTTCCCTTTCTGCATGGCGCCGGGTGAAAATTTCCGACGTGTTTATAATATAGCAAAAAACAATGCCCGCGCATGGGGAAGATTTCATGGAATTCAGATTTCCGCGAAAAGTCAATACAGTCCAAAAAATTGCCCGAATCCGCCATTTTTTCTTTGCGGAACGCTTTTTTTGAAAATGGTGTTTTGAAATTATTTAATACATTTATTTTAAACATATTAATCATAATAAAGATCAGTTTTTTTCTCCATGTTCCATATTTCTGCGGGAAAAAAGAGAACGTGAGGGTGTTCTTCATTGGAAATTAACACCTTAATCGGGAAATTGCCGCTTGACAGAAACGGAAATATGGAGTATATTATTTCACATCAGCGGAAGATGTGCCGGGCCGCTGTGTGGAAAACAGGAGGAACCGGCGAATTGAAAAGGTGCATAACTTTCTGCGCTGCAGATTATTTTGACTTATGGTGCACGGTGTGCCGTGCCGTTGAAATATCCGGGCGGCGGGAAGTGCCGCGCCGCGATGCGGAAACAAACCATTCTGGTATGGAGGTGGAATTATGGCAAGAAAAAACATGGCGAAGACTCCGCGTGCGCCGCGCCGGAGCGTGACTCTCGTTTACGAGGATGCGCCGGGGAAGGATGTCCGGGCAGCCGGGTCGTTCAACGACTGGAAGCCGGAGAAGCAGCTGGTGGACAGGGCGAATTCCGGCGTCTACAGCTGCCGCATGCTTTTGGAGCCGGGGACCTACGAGTACAAGTTCGTGGTGGACGGCGAGTGGAAGCTCGACGAGGCCAACCCCAACTTTGCGCCGAATTCGCTCGGGTCGCTCAACAGTGTCCTTGTGGTCGATGTGAAGTAGGCGGCCGCGTTCCCGCGCATTTTTCGTGAGAGTTTAACCGGCGCCGGCAGGATCCGGCGCCGGAGCGCGCTTCCGGCTTTCCGTCGGGATCGGCGGAGGGCCGGCGTGCGTTTCAGGAGCCGCCCGGAGGATCCGGCGGCGCAACAACCACTGGCAGACAACGATGGAACTTCAACTTTACAATGTGGCTCCCCGGATTCCGGATGAGCTGAAATTTCTGGAAACGCTTTCCAACAATATCTGGTGGTGCTGGCATCCGCTCGCCATCGAACTGTTCGTACGCATCAATCCGAATCTCTGGCGCGAGGTTTCCGGCAGTGCCAAGGAGTTTCTGCGGATGGTTCCGCAGAGCCGTCTCGAGGAGCTCGCCCGTGATGCCGGTTATATTCGTCAGCTCCATGTGGTGCAGGCCGAGTTTGAGCGGCAGATCCCGAAGACGGATGACGTCGGGAAGCGGACGGTCGCCTACTTCTCGCTGGAATTCGGCATCCATGAGAGCATCCGCATCTTCTCCGGCGGCCTCGGCGTGCTCGCCGGCGACCATCTGAAGGCCGCGTCGGACCTCAAGCTGCCGCTGATTGCCGTCGGGCTGCTCTACCGGCAGGGATATTTCCGCCAGGTGCTGGACCGCACCGGCTGGCAGACCGAGCATTATCCGGTTTCGGAAATCCACAATCTGCCGGTGGTCCGCGGCTGCGATCCGGCGGGGAAGCCGGTGACGATCAGCATCCGCCTGATCGACCGCGACCTCCACGCGGCGGTCTGGGTGCTGTGGGTCGGCAATGTGCCGCTTCTGCTGCTCGATACCGAGCTGCCGCAGAATCCGCCGGATCTGCGCGAGGTGACCTGGCGGCTCTACGGCGGCGACAAGCGCATGCGGCTCCATCAGGAGCTGCTGCTCGGGATCGGCGGATTCAAGGCGCTGGTGGCGATGGGGTACTCCCCGGCGGTCTGCCACATGAATGAAGGGCATGCGGGGTTCCTCTCGCTGGCGCGCATCTCGCATCTGGTCAACGATGCCGGGTACGATCCCAACGTGGCGCTGGAGACGGTCTGGCGGTCGAACATATTCACCACGCACACGCCGGTTCCGGCCGGGAACGAGGTGTTCGATATCGGTCTGGTCCGGCCTTATCTTGAGGTGTTCGCCAACGAGGCGCATCTTGATGTCGACCGGGTGATCCGCTGGGGAATTCCGATCGGGGAGCGCAGCCATGCCTCCGAGATGTCGATGACGGTGTTCGGTCTGCGTCTGGCCAACTACAGCAACGGCGTGAGCCGGCTGCACGGCGAAGTGGCACGGGAGATGTGGAAGCATCTCTGGCCGCAGCGTTCGGTGGCGGAGGTGCCGATTCGCTACATTACCAACGGCGTGCATATCGCCTCGTGGGTTTCCACGCGGCTCTGGGGGTTGTATGAGCGCTACCTGACGCCGAAGTGGGCGCACAATCCGGACAACGCCGTGCTCGCCGCCGGAATCCGCAGTCTGCCGGACGAGGAGCTGTGGATGGCGCATGAGCTCTGCCGTCAGTCGCTGGTCCGCCGGGCCCGCCGCCTGATGCAGAATAACTTCCGCTACATGATCGACGGCGCTTCCGCCGGAGCGATCGTCAAGAAGAAGAATGTGCTCGATCCCGACATTCTGACCGTCGGCTTCGCCCGCCGGTTCGCGACCTACAAGCGCGGCACGCTGCTGCTGCGCAATCCGGAGCGTCTGATCGCGCTGCTCAAGGACAAGAGCCGCCCGGTGCAGTTCATTTTCGCCGGGAAGGCGCACCCCGCCGATGACGGCGGCAAGCGGCTGATTCAGGAGTTGATCCAGTTCGCCCAGCGGGAGAATGTGCAGGACCGGCTGCTGTTCCTCGAGAATTACGACATCGGCATGGCCCGCGCGCTGGTTCAGGGCGTGGATGTCTGGCTCAATACGCCGCGCCGTCCGCAGGAAGCGAGCGGCACCTCCGGCATGAAGGCGGCGGTGAACGGCGTGATCAACTGCAGCATTCTCGACGGCTGGTGGGCGGAGGCCTACAACGGCGAGAACGGCTGGGCGATTGAGGGCAACGACTACTACACCGAGGACGAAGACCGCGACAACTACGAGTCGCAGGAGCTCTTCAACCTGCTGGAAAACGAGATCATCCCGAGCTTCTACGAGCGGGTCGGCGGCGATCTGCCGCTGCGCTGGATCAAGCGGATGAAGGAGTCGATCGTCACCGGACTCGGAGACTTCTCCAGCACCCGGATGGTGGAGGATTACGACCGGATGTTCTACCGGCCTGCGACGAAGGCCTACGCGGAGCTGACTGCCGACAACGCGGCGTTCGCCCGGGAGCTGGTCTCCGGCAAGGAGCGGTATGTCCGGAACTTCGACGGCGGCAAGCTCTACATTGAGCAGCCGAAGGTGGAGGGCAGTCTGGATCACATGCACGTCGGCGACCGTTTCCGGGTCACCACCCGGGTTTACCTGGGAGAACTCAAGCCGGAAGAGGTCGACGTGGAGGCCTACTACGGCACGGTCAACGCCCATAACGAGATTCTTTCCGGCGTGTCGGAGAAGATGCACGTGCTGGAGAATTTCGGCAACGGCAACTACCGTTACGGCTGTGAAGTGACCTGCAGCGTTTCCGGCCGATTCGGGTTGACCGGGCGGATCAAAGCCGGCGGCCGGGAGTGGGACAACAGCGTCCCCGGTTTCATGTGCTGGCCGAAGTAACTGCGCTGCAATGATTCTTCCGGTCCGCCGTCCGGTTCCGGGCGGCGGACCGGTATGAGGAAAGAGAAGATGCATAAGAGACAGGAGAAAAGCAAGCCGAGAATTCTGGTCGTCACTCCGGAGATCACCTATCTGCCGGAGGGGATGGGCAACATGGGGAACATTCTGCGGGCCAAGGCGGGGGGGCTGGCCGATGTTTCCGCCTCTCTGGTCGGCGCTCTGTTCCGCCAGGGGGCCGACGTTCACGTCGCGCTTCCGCACTATCGGAGAATGTTTCACATCGATGTGGGCAAGCTCATCAGCGACGAGCTGCGGGTCTATATGAACCATCTGCACAACAGCCGGATTCATCTGGCGGAGGACCGGATTTTCTACTACCGGGATGCGGTTTACAGCAACTATTCCGACGACAGCTTTCGACAGGCGATGGCGTTCCAGCGCGAGGTGATCAACAACATCATCCCGACGGTGAAACCCGACCTGATTCACTGCAATGACTGGATGACCGGATTGATTCCGGCGGCGGCGCGCCGCATGGGCATCCCCTGTCTCTTTACCGTGCACAACATTCACACCCAGAAGGCGACGCTCGATGCGATTGAAGACCGCGGCATCGATGCCGCGCCTTTCTGGCAGAATCTCTACTACGAGCGGCAGCCGGTCAACTATGAGGAGAGCCGTTCGACCAATCCGGTTGACCAGCTCGCCAGCGGGATCTTTGCCGCGCACTTCATCAACACGGTCAGTCCGACCTTCCTCAAGGAGGTGGTGGAGGGGCGTCACTCCTTCGTGCCGGATAATATCCGCCGCGAGATGGCGGGCAAGTACTACGCCGGATGCGCGACCGGTATTCTGAATTCGCCTGACGAGGACTGCAAGCCGGAGGTCGATCCCTATCTGGAGGTGAAGTTCGACGCCGACACCCATGTGCAGGCGAAGCAGGTCAACAAGATCGCGTTTCAGGCGCGGACCGGCTTGAAGGTCGATCAGAATGCACCGCTCTTCTTCTGGCCCTCCCGGCTGGATCCGGTCCAGAAGGGATGTACGCTGCTGGCCGATGTGATGTATGAGCTGATCCACCGTTACTGGGATAAGAATCTCCAGGTCGCCATCGTTGCCAACGGCAGCTGTCAGAAGGTGTTCCGCGACATCGTGGCGTTCCACGATTTCTATGATCGCGTGACGGTCTGCGATTTCGACGAGGGGCTGTCGCATCTGGCTTTTGCCGCCTCGGATTTCATTTTGATGCCTTCGCTGTTCGAGCCCTGCGGCCTGCCGCAGATGACCTGCCAGTACTACGGCAGTCTGCCGGTGGTGCACGATACCGGCGGGCTGCACGACACGGTCGATCCGCTCAACATCGCGAAGAATACCGGGAACGGGTTCCGGTTCGAAACCTACGATGACGGCGGGTTGCTCTGGGCGATCGGCGAGGCGATGCACTTCCAGGAGCAACCGGCCGAGGTCAAGGAGAAGATCGTCAACCGGGTGATGCGGGAATCCCGGCAGCGGTTCAACCACGATGTGACCGCGCAGGAGTACATCAAAATTTACGAGAGCATGCTGGCGCGTCCGCTGGTTCAGCACAGCATCAGCTGATGACGGAAGGAGGCGGCATGGGGGTTCCGCGGTTGTCGAACGATCCGGTGGAGCTCGGCAGCGATCCTTATCTCGCCCCGTGGCGTTCCGTGCTGGAACGCCGCAGCGCCCGGGTGGCGGAGACCATCCGGCGGCTGACCGGCGGGGAGGGGACGCTGGCGGACTTCGCCTCCGGGCATGAATATTTCGGGCTGCACTTCCGGGAGGAGGGATGGGTGCTCCGGGAGTGGGCGCCTCACGCCGTCCGGATCACGCTGATCGGCGATTTTTCCGGCTGGAAGAAGCGTGCGGCGTTCCGGTTCAAACCGCTGGAGCACGGCGTCTGGGAGCTGCGGCTCAAGGCGGATGTGCTCCGCCACGGCATGCACTGCCTGCTGTATGTCGAGTGGCCGGAAGGGGAGGGGACGCGGATCCCCGCCTATGTCCGGCGGGTGGAGCAGGATCCGGAGACGAAGCTCTTTTCGATGCAGGTGTGGCGTCCGGAACACCCGTATGAATTCCGGTCGCCGGTTCCGCCGCGCCCGGCCGCGCCGCTCATTTACGAGTCGCACGTCGGGATGGCGCAGGAGGAACCGAAGGTCGGCTCCTACCGGGAGTACCGGGAGAAAATTCTGCCGCGGATCGCGAAAAGCGGTTACAACACCGTCCAGCTGATGGCGGTGATGGAACATCCCTACTACGGCAGTTTCGGCTACCATGTGGCGAATTTCTTCGCCGTATCGAGCCGTTTCGGTACGCCGGAGGAGTTCAAGGAGCTGGTCGACGCCGCGCACGGATACGGATTGCGGGTCATCATCGACCTGGTGCACTCCCATGCGGTGAAGAACGAGGCGGAAGGGATCGCCCGGATCGACGGGACGCGCTGCGCCTATTTTCACGAGGGGGCGCGGGGGGAACACTCCGCCTGGGATTCGCTCTGCTTCGATTACGCCAAGCCGGAAGTGCTCCATTTTCTGCTGTCGAACTGCCGGTTCTACCTGGATGAGTACCGGGTGGACGGGTTCCGGTTCGACGGCGTGACCAGCATGATGTATCTGCATCACGGGCTGGGGCGCGCCTTCACCGGATACGCGGACTATTTCGGCGGGAATGTCGATGAGGATGCGGTCACCTATCTTGCGCTGGCGAACCGGGTGATTCACGAGGTCCGGCCGGACGCGGTGACCATCGCCGAGGATGTGAGCGGCATGCCGGGACTGGCCTCCGGTTCGCCCTGCGGCGGAATCGGCTTCGACTACCGCATGGCGATGGGGGTGACCGACATGTGGTTCCGGCTCTTCGATCTGCCGGATCAGGACTGGGACCTTTTCCATCTCTACTGCGAGCTGACCAACCGGCGGCGCGACGAGCGTTCGATCAGCTACGTCGAATGCCACGATCAGGCGATCGTGGGGGGAAAGACGGCGATTTTCCGGCTGGCGGATGCGGCGATGTACGACTCGATGCACATCGGTTCGAATTCGCTGGCGGTGAACCGTGCGATGGCGCTGCACAAAATGGTCCGTCTGGCGACGGCGGCGGCGGCGGGGCACGGCTACCTCAACTTCATGGGCAACGAATTCGGCCATCCGGAGTGGATTGATTTCCCGCGCGAAGGAAACAACTGGTCGCTCGCGCATGCGCGGCGGCAGTGGTCGCTGGCGGATGCGCCGAATCTGCGGTTTCATTTCCTGCGGGATTTTGACCGCGCCATGCTGGCGGTTGCGGGGCGGGCGGAGTTTTACCGCACCCGGCCGCAGGCGGTGCGGATCGACAACGGGGCGAAGGTGCTGATTTTCGAGCGGGATGGATACTGGTTCTGCTTCAACTTCCACCCGGAACACTCTTATGTGGACTATGCGTTCGAGGTGATTCCGGGCGAATTTGAGACGGTGCTGGACACCGATGCGCCGGAGTTCGGCGGGTTCGGTCTGCGTACGCCGGGGCAGCATTACTACTCCCGGTATGAGAATGACGAAGAGGTGATCAGCGTCTATCTGCCCTGCCGTACCGCGCTGGTACTGCGCCGCCTGCCGCGTCTGCCGGCGTGCAGAACTCCCGGATCACCTTGATTTCCCCCGGATCGCAGGGACGCTCCGGGAAGCGGAACGCATTCTGCTGGTGATTGCCACGCTGTTCGCCGCGGAGAATTCCGTCTGCTCCACGGAGAATTTTGATGCCGGGCTTGACGTCGGGCGGCTCCAACGGCTCTGTCGCACCGGGAAATTCGAAATCGTCTATTGATCCGTCGTCCGCTTGAAAATCGTCTCCCGGAAAGGTATATTATAAAATTGAATTCGAATCCGGGAAAGGCGGAAACTTGAATGGATATTTTTGAAGCGATCATGATGGTTTGTTTCGGGGCGAGCTGGCCGGCTTCCATCTGCAAGACGATCAAGGTGAAGAATTCGACGGGCAAGAGCATGATCTTCCTCTGGCTGGTCGAAATCGGGTACCTCTCCGGCATCATCTACAAGATCGCCAACCCGGACTGGGTGATCGCCCTCTACATTCTCAACGCCCTGATGGTCGGCACCGATCTCATCCTCACTTACCGCTATCGCGGCATGCGTGCCCGCGGCGAATTGAAGTAGGCCGGGGAACCGATCAGCGCCAGGAGCCCTGTTCCCACATGGCGCGGCTGTAGAAGGTATTGCCCGAGAGCGAGACGTTGAACACCGGTTTATCCTTGTCCGCCATGTGCCAGGAACAGCGAACGGTCGGGAAGAAACTCAGAATGGTGGAGTATTTGATATCCTTGAACTGACCTGCCTCGTCGCAGATGCCGGAACGGATGTCCTTGATCTTTTTCATCTGCCAGCTGAGGGTTTCGGAAGCCAGCTCCTCCTCCGTGCCGAACTGACACTTGGCGTCGCTGAATTCATAGAAGTAACTGATCTTGTTGACGGCGGTATCCGGCTCGTTGTCGACATCGGTGTTGGGATCGATTTTCCAGTACACTCCCTTGTTCCCCTGCCGGTCGTAGGAGTCCTCGTACTGCGTGTCGTCGAGCCGCCGGGAGTTCCACTTCTCCGGCGCGGTGTCCGGCGGGTTGCCGTCCTTGGCGCAGTGATAAATGTTGCGGCTGCTCATGTAGGTCGGAAACAGCCGGGAGAGCCACGGCGCCATCCAGTCGCGGTGATCGCCGCGGTACTGGGTCAGCGCCAGCCCGAACTGTTTGAGGTTGTTGAGACAGGCGGTATCCCGCGCCTTCTCCCGTGAACGGTTGAGCGCCGGCAGCAGAATCCCCGCGAGAATCGCGATGATCGCTATTACTACGAGGAGTTCGATCAGGGTAAAATTTCTTCTCATGTTTCCTGTTCCCCTTCCAATTGGCCGGTCAGCCCGTGCCGGGTTTTCTCCCAGTAAAACGGTTTGGTGAAAATCTGCCAGAATCCCTTCCATGCCGCCAGCGAAATCAACAGCCAGTACAGCGGCATGAGCAGCGCCGCCGGAATCAGATGGAGATAGTTCCGTTTGATGCAGGCGGCAATTCCAATCCCTATAAATATAAAGTTTGCCGCGAACATTATCAAGGACCCGGCGAAAAAAATTTGCGAAAAAATCGACCAGAAGGCATCTTCTCCCGGCCCGGCGTAGACCAGCGGCCACGCCCGGAGGTGGAGGGTGCCGAGGGGGATGCCCCGGTAGCCGTCGCCGATGGTGTGGGGCCCGACCACCTGATCGAAGAAGCCCAGGCCGTGCGCCGCGCCGTGCAGCAGAAGCCCGGCGTAGAGCAGCAGCACCGCCCAGAAGATGAGGTTGGTGAGCATCATCATCGCAGTGCCGCCGACGGCGAGAAAGCCGCCGAACGCACCGTACACTCCCAGCCGCTTCACCGTGCGGAAGGGATTCCGGTAGTGAACGAGATGGGTCTGGATGAAGCCCTTGACCCAGCGCGACCGCTGGCGCATCCAGTTCCACAGCTGCGAATTGGCCTCCTCGTAGGTGGTGGAGTCCAGCAGCCGGGTGCGGCAGCCGCGCTCGTAGATGCGCAGTCCGAGGTCGCAGTCTTCGGTGACGTTGAAGGGGTCCCAGCCGCCAAGCTCGCGCAGCCCGGCGGTGCGGAAATGGTTGGAGGTCCCGCCGAGCGGCAGCGGCAGTCCGAACAGACTGTAGCCGCTCAGCGTCAGATCGAAGTAGGTGGAGTACTCCACCGTGAAGAGGCGGGTCAGAAGGTTGTGTTTCGCGTTGAAGTAGTTGAGCTTGGCCTGTACGCAGAGCAGTTTCCCGCTTCTGTCGCGGCGGAAGACCGCGACCGCTTTGCGCAGCTGGTCCGGTTCGGGGGCGTCCTCGGCATCGTAGATGACGCAGAATTCGCCGCGGGCGCCATCCAGCCCGAAGTTGCAGGCGCGCGGCTTGGTCTTCGGCGGCGCGTCCGGAACGACGATCACTTCGCAGCAGGCGGGAATTCCCGCTGTTTCGAGCGCTTCGCGGGTCTCGCGGTCATCCGCTTCGAGCAGCAGTTTGATGTCCAGTTTTTCCGGCGGATAGTCGAGGCGCTCCATGTTGCGGACGATCTTCTCCGCGATGTTCGCTTCATGGTAGAGCGGCAGCAGAATGGTGTAGATCGGCAGCTCCTCCGCCGGAATCGCGGCCGCCTCTTCGGCGCTGACGAGCTCCTCGCCGCGCCCGAACCACGAGAGCAGCGCCGCACCGCCGCGGAAGAAAGCCGCCGCCGCGTACCAGAACATCAGGATTCCGGCGACGAGAAAGACAAAGTAGTCCCACCGGAATTTGAGCAGCAGCAACAGCAGCAGTGCCGCGGCGAGATAGTAGATCTTCTGGCCCCGCGAAGCCACTTTGACAGCACATCCGCCGGGGTGCTGTTCCATGAATTCGCGGGTGAGACGATCCAGCTGAGTGCGATCCTGTGTCATGTCGTTTCCCGGAGTGTCGTTTTATTTACCATACAGCCGGAACGCCCAAATGCAACCGCCCCTGCGGAGCGGAACGAATATTTTCTTTCGAAAAAAAATTCCGCGGCTGAAAAAATCGGAAGAGTGTGCTATATTATGAAGTTTATCTGTATTCTGAAATGCATCAACAGGAGTCCGTAATAGAAAATGAGTACGCAGGAACCGTTGCCGAGAGCCTATGAACCGGCTCAGGTCGAAGCGAAATGGTTCCCGAAATGGGAAGCCGCCGGGAATTTCCACGGGAAGCCGAATCCGGAGAAGAAACCGTATTCCATCGTCATCCCGCCGCCGAACGTCACCGGCATTCTCACGCTCGGGCACGTGCTCAACAACACGCTTCAGGACATTCTCTGCCGCTACCACCGCATGAAGGGCGAGGAGGTCTGCTGGTTCCCCGGTACCGACCACGCCGGCATCGCCACCGAGGCGCGCGTCGAAAAGTATCTGCGCAAGGAGGAGAACACCGGCCGCGACGAACTCGGCCGCGAGGAGTTCATCCGCCGCGTCTGGCAGTGGAAGGGGGAGTTCGGCGGCAAGATCATCCGCCAGCTCCGCACGCTGGGCTGCTCCTGCGACTGGGAGCGCGAGCGGTTCACGATGGACGAGGGGCTTTCGCAGGCGGTCCGCAGGGTCTTCGTCGAACTCTACGGGAAGGGCTGCATCTACCGCGGTCAGCGGATGATCAACTGGTGCCCGGTCGCCAAAAGCGCGCTCTCCGACGAGGAGGTGATCTACAAGGATGTGCCCGGCAAGTTCTATCACTTCCGCTATCCGCTCGCCGACGGTTCCGGCTGTCTGGTGGTGGCCACGACCCGTCCGGAGACGATGTTCGGCGATACTGCGGTGGCCGTCCATCCGGATGACGAGCGCTACAAACATCTCATCGGCAAGACGGTGCGCCTGCCGCTCACCGACCGTGAAATTCCGATCATCGCCGATGAGCACGCCGATCCGACCAAGGGGACCGGCTGTGTAAAGATCACGCCCGCCCACGACCCGAACGACTTTGAAGTCGGCCGCCGTCACGGGCTCGAGGTGATCAACATCATGAATCCGGATGCCACGCTCAACGCCCGCTGCGGGGAGAAGTTCGAGGGACTCGACCGCTTCGCGGCGCGTGAACTCTGTGTCCAACTGCTCGAGGAGCAGGGGCTG
>CAZPWP010000015.1:0-14814 GCA_964590295.1 uncultured Victivallis sp. | reverse complement strand
CAACAAAACAGGGGTTTGAAATCGAGATCAAAGGAGTGAATCTGCTTCTGCCGGAGGAGCGTTTCCTGATTCCCCGTCCGACGGCCGGCGTGGAGATTGACGGTGCATACCGTAAGGACTGGGGATTCGAAGACAATCTCTATTTCTGGCATCCGCCCGTGTGGGTAAAACTCGACCGTCCCTCCCAGCTGGTCGAGGCGAAGCAGTGGCGTTCCGCGGAAGAGCTCTCCGGCAGATTCTCCTTTATGTACAACGAAACAACACTCTTTTTTCTCGCGGAGGTCGCTGACGCCACACCGGGGGGAGGAACGCATTCGGCTGCACCGTGGAAAAACGACAGCATCGAACTTTTTCTCGCGCCCGGAGTGCTCGACTCCGAGTTGCAGCGTGGAGCTCCGCTGCGAACGTGCGGCGTACAGATTGTATTTGACTGTGGTGCGGGTGACGGAAAGGCGATGATTCCCGGCGGAAAGGCGGACTCTATCCGATCCCGGCTGGTTCGGGGAAACGTCACGGTCAACGGCAATCCGGTTCCGGGTTACGTGCTGGAAGCGGCAATCCCTGCAGAACTGCTGCGTGGCTGGAAACCGGCCCGAGGCGACCGGCTCGCCTGGTCGCTGAGCCTGCGTGATTCCGGAGGAACCCGCTTCTCCGTGACGCCGCAGAATCCTGCGCCTCATCAAAACATTTCCGGATTTCGAAGCGCATATCTTGATTTTTTCAACGAAAAGAGCAGACCGGCCGTCACCTGGGGGGCGGTCGCGGTGGATTTTCCATTCCCGAAGGAGTTGAATGCGTCGGAACGGCGGCTCTGGGAGAAGTCGGAACACCGTTCGATCAGTGCGACTGCAGAGCGGATTTATCTCAATGGCATCTGGGCAATCCAGTGCGTCCCGGACCGGGAGGCGTCGCCGAATCCGGCGAAGTGGCTTTATGCGCCGTTGCCGATGGGGATCGGCTGGGCAATGCCGCTCTGGCGGCCGGTTCCGGGGCGAGGACTCGTACCGGAGGGATTCGCAGCGATCGGTGGAACAAAGGGGCGTTTCTTCTGGTATGAGCGTACCTTCTCTGTTCCAGAAAACTGGCGAACACGGCATTTGCGGTTGCGATGCGACTATCTCGATATCGAGGCGGAGTGTTTTCTCAACGGCGAGTATCTCGGCAGCTTCACACTGGAACAGCCGGAACTGCCGGTTGATCCGGACCGGCTTCGCAGCGGAGAACCGAACCGGCTTTCGCTGCGTCTTTTCACCCGGGTGAAGCCGAGTTTTTCCGCGGCGAACGGCAAATGCGGGATCACCGGGGATCTGTATCTGGAATCGTCGGAATCTGCGCCGCCGATACGGGATCTCTGGGTGAAACAGGCCTCCGGTCTCACCGGAGAATTCGATGTGCAGGTGGAGCTGGTTCGCGGAACCGGGCTGTCGTACGAGGCGGAGGCGGACATTCTCGATTCCGCCGGGATCACCCGCTGTCAAATGGCGCGCCGTCCGGCAGCCGAGCGATTTTCCTTTACCGGAAAAGTCGCGGACTTCCGCCCGTGGTCACCCGAATCGCCGACGCTCTTTACGTTTCGGTTGCGGCTTTACTCCCGGGGCAGACTTGTCGAGGAGCGGTTGCAGAAATTCGGTTTCCGCACCTTTGAGACAAAAGGAGCGCACTTCCTGCTGAACGGGAAGATTTTCCGTTTCCGTACCGGCATGCTGACCAATCCGTCGAAAGTGATCGAGCCGGGACGGTTCAGGCAGCTCCGCAAACTCGGCTTCAATGCGATCTATCTTCATTCCAGCGAGTACGGAAATAACTTCCCGATTTTCGACCTGCTGGATCGGGAGGGGTTTGTGGTCCTCGCGCCATTCGACCGCGCCGCGCCGGACGGGGAGACCGCGGAGCTCGTCCGACGAACCCGCAACCACCCTTCCGTGGTCGGCTATCTCAGCGACCAATACGGTCAGCTGGACATCAACGGTTACATTCACGACCCTTTCCGGACCGACGACAGCTATCTGCCTTCGGGCGAGAGAGCGCAGACGATCTTCCGGCTGATGACTCGGCGGGATGAACTCTTCCGTCGGCTCGATCCCACCCGGCGCTATGTGGCACAGGCGACCGGAAACTGGCCGGGATTCATGCGCATTACCCATCAGTATGCGGCCAACGGCCTCAATCTCTCGGATCGGCGTCGGTATCAGGAGCCGTGGGCGGCGCGCAGAAATCCGCAGCTTCCCCTCTATATTTTCGAAGCGGGAGTCAGTAATTTGCTCAACTTCGACACCACGCACCCGGATCACACCTTCGAGGTACTGCCGCAGCGGGACTCGGTTGAACGACTGATGAATTACGAGTGTGCCGCCCGCTACCTGGGTGACCGTGCATTCTCCGACTGGCGACAGTGGGAATGGCTGTTGGTGCGGGAATCGCTGCGGAACTTCCGGCTCCACGGCGTCGACGGGTTCTGCATGTGGATCGCGGACGATCTCTGGGCGCTTCCGGTCAACACGGACTCCCCGCGGGGATTTCCCGACCGGCGGCGGCTTGATCCACGCTTTTTCACCTGCCCGGTCCGTGAAGTGCCGGAGGATGGCTGGATGCGTGTGAGCAGCGATTACTATCGGCTGCGCGCCCATGCCGCCGATAGCTGGCCGGAGCGCTACGGCCTCGGAGTACTCCAACCGAAAACAACGCGATTTACGCCTCTCTTTCTCAACGAAATGCAGCCGGTTTTCGTCTGCATCGGGAACGAGGCTGATGATCCTGCCGGATACGACCACAACTACTACGGCGGCGAAATGCTGAAGAAGCAGCTGCTCGGGGTCAATGACACTTCCGAGGAGTTCCGTTTCCGAGGAACCGTGACGCTACAGGTGGCGGGTCGAACAGTCGCCCGGCGGAAATTTGATCAACGAATCGCGCAGGGCGCACGTTTTGCGCTGCCGTTTGAATTCCGGCTTCCCGAGCCGGGAGAACCGCGTGTCCCGGCGGAACTGCAACTGGAGTTTTTCGATGACAGGAACTCTCTTCGAAAAGATAGTTTCGTGCTGACCATATTCCGACGCGCCGAATACGGTCTGGAGCCGGAAACGCTCCCCGTTTCAACAGGGAGGTTTCGGCTCGGCGTGGTGGCCGTGGAGAAATTGCCGGTCACACACCGCCTCGGACTTGCGGCGGAGACGTTGACGCTTGATCGACCGATTCCCGCGGAGATCTCCCATCTGGTAATCGAACGCAACGCCTTTGCCGAACCTGCCCGGAATGTGCTGGAGTCATTCCTTCAGCGTGGAGGGCAGCTGCTGGTACTGGAACAGTCCGGCGGCTTGTTTGGTCACCGTCTGAAAGAGCTCTATCTGGAGCATCTCTTTGCCACGGATACCGGCCATCCGGTACTGGAAGGGTTGTGTGATGCGGACCTTGCCATGTGGCGGGGGAGAGCGGGAACGGTGCCGGCAGAGAAACGTCCTTCGGACGCCTTCCGTCACAGTCAGTCCGCCGCACTGGAAACCCCGCATCTGACCAATCGCAATGTGGTGGCCGGCAAGGTATTGCCGCTCCCTTCGGTCGGTGCGTTTCAGCCGATTCTCACCGGCGGTTTCGATCGCGGCGAAGCTGCGTTGCTGGAAGCCGCCTCCGGTGCAGGCAGGGCGATTTTCTGCCAGGTTGATCTTACGGACAGGCTCGGAATCGATCCTGCCGCAACGCGGTTGGCGCGAAATATTTTCCGATACTTTCTGACGTCGAAACCTTCGAAATCCCTGCCGGGAGTCCGTTACTTCGGCGGGCCGAAAGGACGTGCTTTTCTCAGTCGGCTCGGAATCTCCGTGGTTCCTGCGAGTCCAGTTGCGGTGGCGGGAGAGGACGCGACAGGCCTGGACACACTGCCGGCAGAGGTCCGAACTCTGGTGGTGCTGCCGATGTGCGACGTTCCGCCTGAAGGAATTACGGCGAAACCGATCCGAATCCGCACCGTGGATTCTCCGCTCTGGCACTCCAAAAACCTTTACGGAACCCTGATGTTTCGCGGGGAGCGGCCCGGTGCCGATTCCGACGTGCCACGGGATTTTGCCGGAATCACCACAGCGGATCTCTACTGTTTTGAGAATCCGGAAGTGAAGAGTTTCTCTGCCGCGGGGGCGGAGCGGAGTCGGTACGGTACGCTTCTCGCCCGTGACGCCGGAATTGTCCGGCAACTCTTCTGCGCCTGGGATCCGGCATCGGTCCGGAGCACCGAATGTCGCCGGAAGATCGACCGGATCTGGTCGATCCTGTTTTTCCGGCTGGGCGTGGAAAATCGCCGGATGCTGAACTTCTCCATTCCTCCGTGGGATCTCTCCGGCGGCGAGTGGCATTTCCTGACCGATCCCGACGGCAGCGGAGAGCAGCGGGGATATGCCACGGGCAATTTCGGCGGCCGGGTGCCGCGGCCGATCGAGATCGGCAAAGTCTGGGAGGAACAGGGGGTAACGGAGAGCAATCCGGCCCTCAATTCCGCGCCCGGATCAGCCTACGACGGATTCGGCTGGTATTTCCGGACGGCGATGCTGCCGGAAATACCGAAGGGAAAAGTTTATCTGTACATCGGTGGAATCCGCGACATCTTCACCTTCCGCCGTGAGGAGCAGCGTTCCACACTCTTCATCAACGGCCGGAAGATGCCGGAGCCGGTCTACGTCTCGAACGCCCATCGCGGCGGACGCGGCGCGCGGTTGTGGCAACTGCCGGAAGGGGTATTGCGGCCAGGGCGGAACTTCATTGCGGTTCGTGTTTACAACGACTACGGCCCGGGCGGCATTCATGCGGGGCCGGTCTTGCTGGAGTTTCCCGGATTCAACAGCGATGTGCCGTTCGCCCGGGAATTCGATCCGGTGAAATACACCAACTACTTTTTCTGGTGCTGGTGACGACGGGGCAGGAGAGCTTCCCCCCCCCGCCTGGCCACTTTTTATGGAAAGATTGGTGTAAAGTATGCGCCCAGCCAGCCCCATGGCGAGAGAGAGCAAGGGGAGATTTCTTCGAAAGGGAAATGGGAAAAAGATGAATGCCGCCGGGCGATGATGACCGCCCGGCGGCGTCATAGGCGCACTTCGTCACACGCCCTTCGGTTTTTCGGAGCTCACCAGCTGGTTCGCCTTGTCATACCAATCGGTGGCGGTTACACCGTTCACCGTCTTCGACGCCCGAAGGGAGAGTTCAATGCTCCGGAAATTTCAGCGCACGGAGACGCCAGATGTTCCGCAGCGCTTCGCGGAAGATCGCTCCGCTCATTTTGGAAGTTCCCGCCTTGCGGTCGGGGAAGAGAATCGGGAATTCAACGATCCGGCAGCCGTGACGATATGCGCGGTATTTCATCTCCACCTGAAAGGAGTAGCCGCGGGAGATGATCGAATCCAGATCGATCGCCTCCAGGGCGGATTTGCGCCACATGTTGAAGCCGCCGGTGAGATCGGCAATCGGACAGCGCAGCAAGGTGCGCGCATAGAGCGAACCGCCACGGGAGATCAGCTTCCGCAGCAGCGACCAGTTTTCCACACCGCCGCCGGGAACGTTACGGGAGCCGATCACCACATCGTATTCGGCGATCTTCGCAAACATTTCGGGGAGGTATTCCGGCTTGTGGGAGAAATCGGCATCCATCTCCAGAAAGGCGTCGAATTCGCGCGCCATCCCCCAGCGGAATCCGGCGATGTAGGCGGAAGCAAGCCCCCCCTTCCCTTCGCGCCGCAACAGGAAGAGCCGCTCCGGAAACTTCGTTTCGATCATCCCCGCCACCAGATCGCCGGTGCCATCCGGCGAACCGTCATCCACCACCAGCACCGAGAAATCTTCGTGCGGCAAAGCCTCGAACACCTCCGGCACCAGCCGGGTGATGTTCTCCGCTTCATTGTAGGTGGGGATCACGATCAGCGCATTCATTCATCCATGCCCGGAACTGGACGCCTCCGCCCGGAAGAGGGTGCAAGCATTCCATCTTTTCAGAGTTCCACCGCTTTGCCCTGATCCTTGAGCTTGATCCGGTATTCGGTGTAGAACCGGTTGCCCCAGCCTGCCAGACGACCGTCGCGAAAGACCAGCGGCAGGCACTCATCCTCGGTGACCAGGCCGTCGTGCCAGATGGTTTTCACATAGTAAAACCATACATCGGGCGTGCAGTAGCTCTCATCCGAAACCGGTTCCCCCATGACCGCCAGCACTTCGGACTTGGTCATGCCGACCCGGAGATTTTTGGAGTTGTCGACATTCCGCTCAATCTCGCTCCGCGGCGTGGAACACCCCGCCGCGGCAAACAGCAGAACCAGCACCGCGGCAACGCCGGACAGCTTCCGGAACAATCCCTTCATCGCACATTCCTTCCCGATTGGCGGAGGGCCGCCGGAACCCGCACTCCGGATTCCGGCGGCAGCTCCTCAGAAACTCTTACTCCGCCGGGGAGAATTCATCCTTGCCGGCGCCGCACTCCGGGCAGACCCAGTCCGCCGGAAGATCCTCGAACGCGGTCCCGGGCTGGACGCCGTTGTCCGGATCGCCCATCGCCGGGTCGTAGACGTAACCGCAGACATCACACACATACTTCTTCATCGTTGCATTCTCTCCTTCTCACTTGGTTGTAGATCCGGCCACACCGGCGAGCAGAGCCCGCCCCAGTGCAGCTCCGCTTTCAAACGCCTTTTCCAGATCCGCCTCGGTCGGCATGTATTTGACCTGGAACATCGGAACCGGCTGCGGTATGTTCATCGCC
The DNA here is from genome assembly GCA_964590295.1 of uncultured Victivallis sp. GTDB lineage: Bacteria > Verrucomicrobiota > Lentisphaeria > Victivallales > Victivallaceae > Victivallis. The sequence goes on along the minus strand of CAZPWP010000015.1, from coordinate 8,084 downwards.
TCCAGCTCGGCCGCAATCTGTCTGGCCCCCTCGCCGCTCCAGCCGAACGATCCGAACGCAAGACCGAGCTTGTTCTTCGGCCGCAGCCCCTTGATGTAGGTCAGCACATCCGCCATCGCCGGAAACATCTGGTTGTTCATCGTCGGCGTGCCGAAGGCGACCGCACCGGCGCGCGCCACCTCGGTCATGATCGCACTGCGGTCGTTCACCGCGAGATCCGCCACCTCAACCGCCACGCCGGTCGAACGAATACCGTCGGCAATCGCGTTGGCCAGTTTCCCGGTGGAGTGCCACATCGTCGCATAAACCACCAGCGCGCGCGGCATCGGTTTCTGCTCGGCACAGTTGCGGTAGAGATCGATGATCCAGTCGAGATTCCTCCGCCACAGCGGCCCGTGATCCGGCGCGATGATCGCGATATCGAGATTCAGCCCCGGCAGCGCATTCAGAAGATCGAGCACCTTCGCCGACTGCACGTTGAGAATGTTCGCGAAATATTTGCGCCCCTCATAGTCGAGCACGAACTCCGGATACTCATCCGCCCAGAGCCTGCTCCCGGCAAGGTGCATGCCGAAGGCGTCCTGCGAAAAGAGCAGCTTCGCCGTATCCAGATAGGTGACCATGCTGTCCGGCCAGTGGAGCATCCTGGTCTCGATGAAGGAAAAGATCCCCTTCCCGAGCTTCACCGAATCGCCGGTCTTGACCACGGTGAGGTCGAGATCGGCCCCGTAGTAGGCTCGCAGCGCCTTCTCGCCGAGCGGCGAGACGAACACCTTCTCCGGATGAATCGCCTCCATCGCGGAAACGATCGCGCCGGAATGGTCCGGCTCGGCATGGTTCGAAATGATGTAATCGATCTTCTCCGGATCGATCACCGAACGGATCCGCGCAAGCATCTCATTGAAAAACGGCGTCTTGACCGTGTCGATCAGCGTCACCTTCTCGTCGATCACCAGAAAGGCGTTGTAGGTCGAGCCGCGCCCGGTCTGATAACCGTGAAAGTTCCGCACATTCCAGTCGACCGCGCCGACCCAGTAGACATTTTCGGCGACCTTTTCCGCCTTGAACACTTCCTTCATCGTTCCTTCCTCCCAAAAACAGACAGCGCGGGGACAAAGCTCCCCGACCGCAGCAACGGTGGTGAAATATAACGCCGGAATCCGTTGCTGACAACCGATTCCGGCGCAGAATCCGTTTTTTTTGCTTACTTTTTCCAGAGGCCGTGCCTGTTGCAGCAGGCGCGGATCACCAGCCCCGGCTGCATCGGCACATAGAAGGCCGCCTGCGGCGCCTCGCCCGGACGAAGCTGATAACGGTTCACGTAGGAGCCGTTGATCACTTCGATCCACTCGATGTAGTGATCCGGCTCCATCGGGTGCGGAATCTCGCCGACCTTGACCAGAATGCCGTCGCCCTGAACGCTCACCACCGGCACATGCTTCTCCTTCGCGCCGTCGGAGGTGTTCTCATGCATCAGGAGCATCGTCCGGCCGCAGCAGGCGGGCGGACAGGCCCCCGCCTTGATCACTTCGACCTGAAGACCGCAGAGGTCACACTTGTAAACTTCCATGTTTTCCGTACCCATTTGCCTTTCTCCTCACTTGTCTTTGCAGTTGCGGCATACGCCGGAAAGTTCCAGGTGAAACGAATCGCAGCCGAACGACGGCAGCAGCTTCCGGATCGCGGCATCCACGCCGCCGAGCTCCCCGGGCAGAATGTCGCTCACCGCGCCGCAGATGCGGCAGCGCATGTGGTGGTGCGGCGAGAGATCCCCGTCGAACCGCTTCTGCCGCCCGGCGGTCTCCAGTTTGCGAATCATCCCCGCCTGCGACATCTGTTCCAGATTCCGGTAGACCGTCCCGAGACTGATCTGCGGCATCCGGACGCGCAGTGCGGCGTAAAGCTCATCCGCGGTCGGATGAGTCTTCACCGAACGGAGTTCCGCCAGTATGGCGTCACGCTGTACGGTCTTGTTCATTGCTCTTTCGGCTCCGATTTTTGCTTTTAGTAATCATTCTGCAACAATATACTCCCGGGAGTTTGAGTTTCAAGTTGATTTTCCGGAAAGTTGTCAAAAATCCCGGCGATGGAGGATTGATTCCATCGGGAATCCGGTTATATTACCATACCGTTAGTATAACACGAACCATCGGGGAGACGTGAAGATGATCCGAAGCGATGAAATGAGAGCCCTGGAAGCAGAACTCAACAGCGGCGACGCCGTCCTCCGCCGCCGGGCGGTGGAACAGTTCGCCGCATACTGCCGCGACGGCGAAGCCGGCTGCGCTCCGGAAACAGACGCCCACAATATGCACTGCCACACCTGCTGCTCCTACAACGGCTACGGCTATTCGCCGAGCTATATCGCGTATCTCGCGAAGAAGAGCGGCTGGTTCGCCGCCGGAATCGTCGACTTCGATGTGCTCGACGCGCTGGATGAATTTCTCTCGGCGGCGACACTGCTGAACGTCCGGGCGGCGGGGGGGCTGGAAAGCCGGGTATTCTTCCCCGAACTCGCCGAAGCGGAAATCAACTCCCCCGGCGAACCGGGAATCGCCTACCACCTCGGGCTCGGCTTCTCCGTCTCGGATGTGCCCCCTTCGCAGCAGCTGTTCCTGCTCGACCTCCGGCGGCAGGCCCACCGCCGGACCCGCAGCATCGCCGCCCTGGTCAATGAGTACCTCGCCCCGGTCGAACTGGATTTCACCGCCGACGCCGTCCGGCTGACCCCCAATGCGAACGTCACCGAACGCCACCTCTGCCAGGCCTACCGCGAGAAGGCGGAGAAACTCTTCCCCGCTCCTGAGGCGCGCGCCGCGTTCTGGGCCGCCAAGCTGGGCGTCACGCCGGGCGAAGCGGCCGGACTGATCGATGCACCGGTGAAACTCGAGGCGGCGATCCGTTCGAAAACCATGAAGAAGGGCGGCGTCGGTTACGTCGCGCCCGACCCGGAGAGCTTCCCCCCGATCGATCGGATGAACCGCTTCATCGCCGCCAGCGGTGCGATTCCGACGATCGCCTGGTTGAACGGCCTCTCCGCCGGAGAGAGCGATCCGGACCGGCTGCTCGACCTCCATGTCAGCAAGGAGGCGGCAATGCTCAACATCGTTCCCGACCGCAACTGGAATGTTTCCGATCCGGAAAAACAGAAGAAACTCGTCCATGAACTCGACCGGATCATCGACGCCTGCCGGGAACGGGATCTGCCGGTCGTCGTCGGCACCGAAATGAACGCCCCCGGCCTGAAACTGGTCGACGACTTCAGCCAGCCCGTCCTCGCCCGCCACCTCGAACTCTTCGTCGACGGCGCGGCACTGCTCTCGGCACACACGCTGCTCGGCCGCCTCGGCCGCGGCTACCTGAGCGAATGGGCGAAAAACAGCTTCGCCGACACCGCGGCGAAGAACCGCTTCTTCGCCCGTTTCGGACGGCTGGTCAAGCCGGAGAAATTCCATCAGATCCACGTCTGGCCGAGCGCCCCGGAGGAGATGCTCGCCCTCGCCGGGAAATGGTGACGGCAGCGCGGCGCACCGGTTTTTTTCTCTCCGGTGCGCTATATCACCGGTTATAAAAAAAGTCAAGTCATCATTCACTCTTTTCTTTGTAAAAAAGATCGTTTTGACGATTTGAATTCTTGCAGACGCCGGGCTAAATTATGTAATGTTGTGCCTTGGGCGAACCGGGGCGGGGTTGTTAATAAGTTGTTGATAAGTTGTGCATCAAAGGCGGCTTTCGACGTAACTCTCGAAAATACGCAATATTATCGAAAATTACGACGAAACGACCCGGCGATGACGGTATCGGCGTTCCGATTCCGGTATGATTTTGAGCGTAAAACAGTTCAAAATGCCGCACATTCAGAGAGATGCGCAGCAGCGGCAGCCGGAGGGCGGGAAAACAGCTTTTTCGTCGTAAATCACTGGCGATTCTGCAAGATACAAAAGATGTTAACAACTTGGTCCGCTCTTTCGGAGGAAGGCGCGGGAAATCGGGAGTTTTTTCCGGGATACGGGAGACCGGAGCAATCTGGTGTTTGAATTGATTTCAAAACCCGGTCGACGAAACAGAACGACGGTTTTTGAAATGAATTCAGGGGAAACGGGTGTACTGAGGATGAACGCAAACAATTGGAGTGCGGCGGAAATCTGGAGCGTGGCCGCGGAGCGCCTGAAGCGGAAGAATGAGCTTCTCTACCGGCAGTGGTTTCAGAACATGACTCCGCTCCGGCTCGAAGAGGGCACTCTAACCCTCGGAGTCTCCGACGACTTCTTCGCCAGCATCATCCTCGACGAGTATGACGATCTGATGATCGATGCCCTTCAAAGGATTGCCGGCTGTGATTTTTCCTACCAGCTCGAACCCGGCCATACTCCGGCTCCGGCAACACCGGCGGCGGCTGCTCCGGAAGCGCCGGCGGCCTCGGAAACGGCGTCCGCCGCCCCGGCCCGCCTCGCCTGCGAGAAACTGGCGCCCCGGCCCGGTCCGCAGAACTGCCTGGCGGAACACACCTTCGAAAATTTCATCGTCGGCGCGGAAAACCGTTACGCCTTCGCCGCAGCGAAAACCGCCGCCGAAGAACCGGGTGTCTACAATCCGCTCTACCTCTACGGCGCCAGCGGCCTCGGCAAGACCCATCTGCTCCAGGCGGTGACCGCCGAGGTGCACAAGCGCAATCCCTCGATGATCGTCCGCTACACCACCTGTGACGAGCTGCTCAATGACTTCTACAATCTGCTGCAGCAGCACAAGAGTTTGAGCGAATTCCGCTCCTCGGTGCGCGGCGTTGACGTGCTTCTGGTCGACGACATTCACAGTCTGGCCAAGAAGACCCAGATGCAGGAGGAGTTCTTCAACCTCTTCAACACGCTCTACAGCCAGCACAAGCAGATCATTCTCACCTCCGACCGCCAGCCGTGCGAAATCTCCGACATCGACAAGCGGCTCGAATCCCGCTTCGAATCGGGCATGACCGCCGAAGTCGGCCCCCCGGAGTATGAGGCGCGCCTCGCGATTCTGCGCATGTGGCGCAACGACATTCTGAGCAAAACACCGCTCGGCGACGAGTTCCTCGAATTCCTTGCGGCGAATATCTCCTCGAACGTCCGCCGCCTCAAGGGGGCGTTCATCCGGCTGGCGAGTTACGCCTCGTTCAGCGGCAACGACAAGCTGACCATCGAGCAGGCGGAGGAGCTGCTCCACAGCCAGCTCGCCCAGGAGAGCGCCTCCCGCGATATTTCGATCGAGTCGATCCAGCGCGCCGTCGCCGGCCATTTCGGAATCACCCTCACCGACATCCTCGGGGAAAAGCGCACCCGCACCGTCGCGGAGCCGCGCATGATCGCAATGTACCTCTGTCGCGAACTTACTTCGAACTCATCCACCGAAATCGGCACCGCATTCGGCCGCAACCATGCGACCATTCTCCATGCCGAAAAGAAGGTGCCCAGGCTCTGTTCGGAAAACGAGCTCATCCGCCACTCCATCACCCAGCTCAAGCGGCAGCTCCGGCTCGGCTGATTTCCTTTTTTTTCAGAAAAATCTCCTGCGGGGTTGAAAAAACATCGGCAGGCGTTATTTTATTGTCAGAGTTAATCTAACGATAGAGCAATCGAGGGACGGCGATCCGGAATGCAGCCGACGTTGAAAGATGTGGCGAAACTGGCGGGGGTTTCCTTCACGCTGGTCTCCAAATATTTGAACCGGAACCCACAGGCGCGGATGACCCCGGAGACGCGCGGGCGCATTGATCGCGCCATCGCCGAACTCGGCTACCGCCCCTCGGCGGCGGCCCGTTCGCTCCGCCGGGGGCGCACCCGCACGCTGGGGCTGGTGATCGGCAACCTGACCAACGCCTACTTCGCCCATTTCGCCGACGCGGCGCTGCGTGAGGCGAACGCAGCCGGTTACCAGCTGCTGATTTCGCTCTGCGGCGAAGGGGGTGCGGAAGCGGCGCTGCAGAGCCTGCTCGACCGGCAGGCGGATGCGGTCCTCCTCTGCAACGTCCATCTGGATCCGGCCGCCCGGCAGCTGCGCGGCCGGGGAACGCTGCCGACGGTCTCCGATCAGATGCAGGAGGCGATTCCCTGCATCAACATCGAGGTGAGGCAGCCGCTCCGCGACGCGGTCGCAATGTTCCGCACCCGGAACCACACGGCGGTGACCGGGATCTTCTTCGAACACTCCAACTGGCCGGAACCGTTCCGCGAAGCGTGCGGAGCGAACAGCCTCGAACCCCGCATCGAAATCATTCCGCTGGCGGAGGAGCCGCGGCTGGAGGCGCTGCGCGGGATCTGCCGCACCGCCCCCGGCGCCATCCTCACCAACGGCTGGCAGACCACGACGATGCTGCTCGACCTTCTGCCGACGGAGTTCCCCGGATATCACCCCGAACTTGTCCTGCACTGCAACTTCGCAGGTCCCTTCCTCCGCGATCCGCACATCGCCGGAGTGATTCACAGCTCCAGCCGCGCCCTGATTCGCGAGGCGGTCGCGTCGCTGATCGCCCGGCTGGACGATCCCGCCCGCCCCGGCGCCGATCTCCGGCTGCCGGCGGAGTTCCTGCCCCGGGAGCAGTTCGGCGAGCGCCTGCCGATCCCCGCGCACCTTTCACTCACGTGACCGGAATGGAGAGAAATTTGAAAATGCCCATTCGCTCTAACGTTACACCCAAAGGAGACAGGATGAAATTTTCCGTCGGATATCAGCCGCGGCCGGGACGGGATTTTCTCGATGCGATACTGGCGCACCGGGAGGCGATTGCCGAGGTGTACTTTCCGTGGGGGGATCTGCCGAACGGACGGGGCACGCTGACCGGCCTTCCGGGGGAGCAGCTCTTCGAGGTGCGACAGAAGCTGGTCGAAGCGCTCGCGGAGATCTCCGCGGCCGGAATCGGCCTCAATCTGCTGCTCAACGGCAACTGTTACGGCCGCCGGAGCCAGTCACGGGCGTTTTTTCAGGAGATCGGCGACGCGGCCGACTGGATCCGCAGCCGTTTCGGACTATCCACGGTGACGACGACCTCGCCGCTGATCGCGAAGTTCCTGAAGACCAACTTCCCGGAGGTCGATGTGCGCGCTTCGGTCAACATGGAGATCGGCACCGTGCAGGGGATGGAGTATCTTGCCGACTGGTTCGACGGCTACTATCTGAAACGGGAACTCAACCGCAATTTCGCGAAGATCTGCGAACTGCGCCGCTGGTGCGATGCCAACGGCAAAAAACTCTACTGCCTCGCAAACAGCGGATGTCTCAACTTCTGCTCGGCGCACAACTTTCACGACAATCTCGTCGCCCACGAACATGAAATCGCCGAAATGGACAACGCTTACGAGTTCCGCGGCGTCTGCTTCGAGCACCTTTCGAAGCCGGAGAAGCGGCGGAACTTTCTGCGCGACACCAACTTCATCCGCCCGGAGGATCTGCCGCTCTACGAATCCTGTTTCGATGCGGTCAAGCTCGCCACCCGAACCAACCGCAACCCCGCAGCCGTGCTGGGTGCATACCTCGGCGGCCGGTTATCCGGCAATCTCCTGGAACTGCTCGAACCCAACCACGCCGAGCGCTTCTATCCGGCGGTGATCGAAAACAGCCGTCTGCCCGCCGATTTCGGCAGGACGGTGCTTTACTGCCACAAAAACTGCGCGGAGTGCGGTTACTGCGCCGCCGCGCTCGAGCAGAGCCTGGTTCAACTTCCAACCATCGGAGATGAAATATGACATTGACAAGCGAAATGGTCAAGCAGGCTGCGCTGGCCGCCGGAGCCGATCTCTGCGGCATCGGCGACATGGCGCGGTTCGAAGGCGCCCCGAAAGAGATGGACCCGCGGTACATCTTCCCCGAGGCGACCAGGGTGATCGGGCTGGTGTTCCGCATTCCGCGCGGCGTCCAGCGCGGCATCGAGGAGGGAACCCAGTTCTACCAGTATCCATCGATAGCCTACGGCGGCATCAACGAAATCTACGCCCCCGCCGTGCTCTACTCTCTCGGCAAATTGATAGAGGATCACGGCTACGAGGCGGCGGTCTACCGCCACACCGGTGCGCGTGGTGCGGTCTCCGACATGGACGGCTCGCCTGGCAACACCC
>CAZPWP010000014.1:0-15075 GCA_964590295.1 uncultured Victivallis sp. | reverse complement strand
CTTGTGGCGGGGATGGGGCGGGCGCCGATTGTCACCGAGGCCGGTCCGGCGAGCGGCGCGTTGAGCACCGCTCGGCTGGCGCTGGAGAGCGGGCGGGATGTGTTCGCCATTCCGGGGCACGCCGACAATCCGCAGGCGCATGGCGGCCACCGGCTGATCCGCGAAGGCGCGGCTGGGCTGGTGGAGAACTTCGGCGATGTCCTCGACGGGATGGGAATCGGCTTCCTGCCCGGATTGCGTCCCGGCGAGGAGGCGTCGGAGGGGGAGGTCGCCTACGTGCCGGATTCTCCCTCCGATCTCTCGGCGGAGGCGCAGAAGGTCTACGCGCTGCTCGACGGGCGGGAATTGAGTTTCGATACGCTCGTCGAAGAGAGCGGATTCGACACCGGTTCGCTGCTGGCGGTACTGATGCGTCTGGAGATGAAGATGCTGGTCGAACACGGTTCCGATCAGGTCTACCGCCGGACCGGTCACTGAGGCGGCGCCGGGCGGCGGGCGGGATGGACCGCCGCGTCGAAATATTGAAAAAATTCCGCTTGTGAGCTTGCATTTCCATCCGGCCGGGAATATATTATGAATCATGGAAGCGTTCGGGCGTATAGCTCAGTTGGTTAGAGCGCCACGTTGACATCGTGGAGGTCACAGATTCGAGTTCTGTTACGCCCACCAGTCTTTTTCGCCTCTTCGACGGTCTTTGCCATAAGTCACACCTCTTTCACGCTCGAAATTTCGGGGAGCTGATCAATTTTCAACTTGAAGTATTCACGATCCCGAAAGCCATACGCCTGCTTGATCAGCCAGCGGATTTTCTCGGTGCATGATTTGCGTTATGCCGCCCGGCGTGGTATATTTTGCGGGAGAAGAGTTCCCGTGCCGGGAGACTGAAAAAGGATGGAATCATGAACTTCTATGAAAAGCTCAAACATGCGGCCCAGCTCAACCGCAGTCTGGTTTGTGTCGGACTTGATCCCGACCTGAAAAAACTTCCGCTGTGCCTGGCGGGGAAAAAGAATCCGATCTTTGAATTCAACAGGGCGATCGTGGACGCCACCCGCGACTGGGTCTGCTGTTACAAGCCGCAGGTCGCCTACTATGCCGGGCAAGGAGCTGATGCGGAACTGGCGATGACGATCGACTACATCCGCGAGCAGGCGCCGTCGGTGCCGGTGATTCTCGACGCCAAGCGGGGGGACATCGGTTCAACCGCAGAAATGTATGCCCGCGAAGCGTTCGAACGTTACAACGCCGACGCGGTGACGGTCAATCCCTACATGGGATTCGACACGCTCAAGCCGTTCCTCGACTACGCGGACCGCGGGGTGATCATCCTCTGTCGGACCTCGAATCCGAACTCCGGCGACCTGCAGAACCTGATATGCGGCGGGAAGATGGTTTACGAGCATGTCGCCGAACTCGCCCGCGACAAGTGGAACTACAATCACAACGTGGCGCTGGTGATCGGTGCGACCTATCCGGAGGAGCTGCGGCATGTCCGCGAGCTCTGCCCGGAGCTCCCCTTCCTGGTGCCGGGGGTCGGCGCGCAGGGCGGCGATGTGGAGAAGGTGGTCCGGTACGGCTGCGACGTTTCCGGCGGCGGGCTGGCGATCAACTCTTCGCGCAGCATCATTTATGCCGATAAAAGTGAGGCGTTCGGGACGGGCGCCGGGCGGGCGGCCCGCGAGCTGCGCGATCTTATCAACTCCTTCCGCTGAAAGATGGGTTCCATGCCGCAGAACGGAGCAGTTGAAACTACGAACGGCGGAGTTCCGGCGATTGCGATCGTCGGGCGTCCGAACGTCGGGAAGTCCTCGCTTTTCAATGCGATCGTCGGGCGCCGGCTCTCGATCGTGCACGAGATGAGCGGCGTGACCCGCGACCGGGTGGTGGCGCCGCTGGTGCGGAACGGCCGCCGGTTTGAACTCATTGACACCGGCGGGCTGGGGATGCTCACCGGCGAATCCCGCAAGGTGGATGTGTGGGACAGCCGTATCGCGGCGCAGGTCAAACTTGCCATCGAGGGGGCCGACGTGCTGATTTTCGTGGCGAACGTGCGGGACGGTGTCGTGCCGCTCGACACCGAGGTGGCGCGGCGGCTGCGCAGCTCCGGTAAGCCGGTGCTCTTCGCTGCCAACAAGTGCGACAATCCGGAGCTGGACGGCGAAGCGGTTGAATTCATGCAGCTCGGTTTCGAGCGGGTCTATCCGGTCTCCTGCCTGCACCGGCGCGGCGTGAACGCGCTGGTGCAGGCGGCGCTCCGGCTGCTGCCGGAAGGCGGCGCCGAACCTGGAGTTCCCGCCGCGGACGCTCCGACTCCGGTCAACATCGCGGTGGTGGGGCGTCCGAACGTCGGCAAATCCTCGCTGGTCAACGCGCTGCTCGGTGAGGAGCGCGTCATGGTGAGCGAGGTCGCCGGAACCACCCGCGATGCGATCAATGTGGACTTTCAGATCCGCTACCAGGGGGAGCTTCGCCCGGCGGTGCTGGTCGATACCGCCGGGCTGCGCAAGAAGGCCAAGGTGGATACCGTGGTCGAATTTTTCAGCGTGATGCGGGCGCAGGCGGCGGTATCGCGCGCCGACCTGGTGCTGTTTGTGGTCGAGGCGAGCGCCGACGGAATGACCGCGCAGGACCGCCGGATCGCATCGATGATCCGCGAGTCGGGCAAGGGGTGCGTGATCGTGGCGAACAAGTTCGACCTCTGCCGGGATGAACACCGGGTGAAACAGCTTCAGGCGGAGCTGCGCCGTTCGCTGCCGGGGATGAACTATGCGCCGGCGGTGTTTATCAGCGCCCGCGACCGTTCCAATCTCGGCGGGCTGCTCGACCAGATCGCCGAGGTGATGGAGCAGCTGGAGCTCAAGATTCCGACCGGCGTGCTCAACCGGGTGCTGGCGGATGCGGTCGAACACAATACGCCGCCGGTCACGGGGGCGGCGCCGCTGAAACTTTTTTATGCGTCGGTGATCGGCATGAAGCCGCCGCGGATCCTGCTTTTCGTCAACAATCCTGCTTATTGTGCGGAGAATTATCTCACCTTTCTCAAGAATGTGCTTCGGCAGGCGTTCGGTTTGACCGGGCTGCCGATCGAGCTCGAACTCCGGGCGCGGCCGAAGAAGGTGGAGAGCATTCGCCGCGGGGAGAGGCCGCGCCGCCGTCCGACGGAGGGACGGCCCGGCAGGAAAAATCATTCCAGGAGGAGGTAACTGTCATGGAGAAGGAACGGGAATTGGAAGTGAAACGGTTCATGGCCGGAGAGATTGCGAAGGGCATGTCGCTCTCCGAACTGCAGCGGCTGGTCAATGAGAAATTCAATCTGCAGTTGACCTACATGGATATCCGGATCATGGCCTCCGAGCTGAACGGCATCGACTGGAACGCGCACGATCCGAAGGCGCAGGCGAAGGCGGCCGAGAAAGCCGAGGCCGGAGCACCGGAGGAGGCCGACGCCGCCGCGGCGGGAGCCGGGGGCGGTGACGCGCTCGAACCCGATGTCGAGGCGGAACCGGGGGACGGCAAGACCGTGGTGGAGGTGAGCAAACTGGTCCGTCCGGGTACGGCGCTCTCCGGCACGGTGAAGTTCGCCTCGGGCTCTTCCGCCGAATGGTACGTCGATCAGTTCGGACGGCTCGGGCTGGAAAACCTGCGCGGCGAGAAGCCGACGCAGGCGGATATTGAAGCGTTCCAGAAGGAGCTCGAGCGGGTATTCTCCCGCTGAAGAGTGTCCGGCGCCGGGCGATGAGAAGACCGGTCAAATATACCCTGCTCGGATTGATCCCGGTGGTTCTGTTGGGAATCTTCACAGGGTTCTTTCTTTGCGGTTCGTTTTTTCTGACCCGGGTGGTGCTGCCGGCGGTTTCCGCCCGGGCCGGAATCGACATCGTCGCCGACCGGGTGGTATGGTCTCCCTTCACGTCGCACCTGACGGTGGAGAAGCTGCGGATCGGACCGGCGGACGCGCCCTGTTTTTCGGCCGGGTACGCGGAGTTCACTTATGCGTTGCAGGAGCTTGTCGCAGGGACGCTGAAGTTCTCGGATATCCGAATCGAGCGGGGGGATTTCACCCTCTTCCGCGGGCAGAATGGCTGGAGCTGTTACCGTCCGGTGACGGAGGCGGCCGGGGCGAAGGAGCCGGTCGCACCGGTTCCGGCGGAACGGCAGCGGAGTGCGGCGAAAAAGGAACCGCCCCGCTTCGATCTCGCACGGATCCGTATCGACGACTCCCGGCTGGCTCTCATCTACGGGGAGTCCGGAGCGGGAGGGGCGTTTGAACTTTCCGGTCTCTCCGGCAGTGCAGCCGCCTTCCGGAACGGCGTACCCTTTGCCGCCGAGCTTGCCGGGCGGGTGAAACTCGCGACCAGCCGGGGAAGCCTGGTGGACCACAGCCGGATGACGCTGGCATTTGAGGCGCAGCTTGATGACGCGCTGCAGCTGAAGGCGTTGAAAGGCCGGGGAGAGCTTAACGACCTCGCCGGGCGGGTCGGCGGCGTCGATCTCGCCGGCGGAGCGCTGTCGCTCGAACTCGAATCGCGGGAGAGCCGCGACGGCCTCTCCATCGATCGTTTTCATCTAGAGCAATCCCGTCACGGAGTTTCGCGCAGCGTCATGGATCTGACCGGATCCGTGCGGCGGTCGCCTTTCGCGGTCGCCGTCAACGTCAGCCGGGGAACGGTGTCGCCGGAGATGATGGCGATCTTTTCCGATCTCAGTTTCGGGTTCAATCCGGGACATGCCGTGCTGGAGTGCCGCGGCAAATTTTTCTACGGCAACCGGCGGCTTTCCACGGACGGGATGCTCCGGCTCACTCGGAGCGGCGACGCGATTTTCGGGCTGGAGCGGATCGATGTCCCCGATTTCCGGCTCGACGTGGAGCATCGGATGGAGGTGGATTTTAACGCGAGCCGGATCGATCTCGCCCGTCTCTCCGCCACAGTGGTGACCGAGGGAAAAGAGACCGCCTCGCTGCGGCTGCGCAAGCCGGTGCGCTACAGCTGGAAGGAGAAGGGGGAGGAAGCGCGGCGAAGCGCGGAGTTCGATCTTATTTTCGACCGGTTCGATCTGTCGCAGCTACGGTTTGTGCTGCCGCCTGATTCGCCGCTCCGCTCCGGCGGCGGGAAGGTTTCGGCGAAAATGCAGCTGCTGTTCCGGCACAACCTCTCCTCGGTCGGCGTGCTGGGAAACGGGCGGCTGACGGAGGGGCACTGGCGGTATGACGGCCGGCTGTTTCCGGCCGATGAGGCGCTGTTCGGCGTGGATGTCCAGCTTCGCCGCAATTTGGAGTTCCGGATGAACAGCCTCTCGTTTTCCCTGCGGAACCGGGAGCGGGAGACCGGTGCGCTCTCCTGTTCCGGTCGGGGATCGCTGCCGCGCCGGGAGGCGGAGCTGAAACTCCGGTTCGAACGGCTCGTTCCGGAAGTGGCGGAGTGGTTCCGGCCCGGCTGTGTGCCCGTCACCGCCGCCTGGCGGAAGCTGGAGCTGTCGCCGGCGGATCTCCGGATGGAAGTGGCGGTCGCGGATGGCGGAGAGACGGTGCATCTGCGCGATTTCGAATTGACCGCCGACCGGGGGAAAGCGCGGTTTGCGGCGCTGCGGATCAGTCCGTTTTCCTGGTTTCCGGGGAGCGGCAGCGTCAACTCCGGTCCCGGCTTCACCCTGCGCTGTGCCGCTCCGGCGGCGATGTTCAATCCGCTGCTGGCGGAGCGGAAAATCCTGTTTCACGCGGGGCGGTTTCTGTTCGGAGTGACGGGGCGGTTGAACCGTCAGCTCGACGGCGGCGTGATCGACGGCGAGTGCTCGCTCGATGAGGTCGATCTGGAGGCGGGAGGAAAGCGCTTCTCTCACTTCGGGCTGCAGAACCGTTTCTCCCTCTACTGTCCGGATTTCTCCACGCTCGAGGTCAAGGCGGCGGATTTCTATCTGCGCCATCGCGGGCGACCCGCGCTCCGGCTGGAGGCCCCCGGCATCTTCCACGTCGGAGAGGGGCGCTACCGGGGGGAGTGGCAGCTGCGTTACTTCAATGAACAGTTTCTGACCCTGCTGGAGCCGAAGCTTGCGGCGGAAGCGCAGTTTTCCGGGCGGATCCAGGTGAGTGCGCAGAATCATTTTGAATCGTTCCGGGCGGCGGGTGCGCTGGAGTGTTCCCGCTGGCTGGCGGCGGACCGGGAGGGGCTGCCATTCAACGGGCGGCTGCTCGCGGTGTTCGAATCATCGCCGCGCCACTGGACGGTCCGCAATTTTCAACTGAAGTTCAATCGGGCGGAGCGGCTGCTGGCGGACTTCACCGGCGAGTGCCGGGTGGATCGTTTCCGCGCCGACAGACCGGTTTCGCTCCGGCTTTCGTCGCGGAAAATCGAGCTGGGGGAGCTGTTGAAGCTCTTCTCCGGCAGCGGATTTTTCCGTTCTGCCGCCGGGAACGACGGTCAGGCGGCGGCAGTTTCGAAAACTGCCGCGGCGGATCGGAATGCCGCTCGGAAGCAAATTCCGCTGTTCTGGTTCGGAGTGCGGCCGGTCGATTTCGGCTGCCGGTTTGAGAAACTTATCCTGACCCCCGAGCTGGCGGCTTCGCTGGAGGGGCGGTTTCGCCTGAAGCAGGGGGACGTCTATTCGGAGTATCTCAAACTTGCGCTGGGGGGCGCGCAGTTCGACGTGAAGGTGCGTGCCGCCAGCACGCAGGAAGGGATCCGGGGCAACCTCGCCGTGCGCGGAAATGATCGCATGCCGTGCCGTCCGCTGCTGGAGTTCCTCTCCGGAGTGCGCAACAAAGGCTTCGAAGGAGTGCTCACCTCGCTGGATACCTCGCTCAACTGGCTCGATGACGGCAGCGGGGAGAGTTTCCTCGCCTCGCTCTCCGGTTACTTCCGGATGAAGCTGCGCGATGTGGTCATTCCGAACGGTATCTCCAACAGCCTCTTCGGGCGGCTGTTCCTGCTGCCGGTCGATCTGGCGGGGCAGCTCTCCGCGCTGATGCCGGAGGAGCTGAGCGCTCTGTCCAGCGGATTTCTCGATGGCTCTGCGTTGCGGCGGGTATTGCGGACGCTCCGGCTTTCCAGCGGCGAACTGGATCTCTCCGCCGACCGCGGCGAGGTGATGGTGCGGGAGTGCTGTTTTCTCGGCGACTGGATCGACCGGATCAATTTCACCGGAGCGTTCCAGCTGGGCGGCGATCAGAATCTGCAGCTGGAGTCGCAGCTCCTGATCGCCGGGATTCCGCTGACGGTGCCGGTGCGCGGGACTCTGACGAAGCCAGCGGTCAGCTTGGAACAGGGGGCGGTCGCCGGGATCGAAGAGTTCATGAGCCGGGTCCGCAAACTCAAACTCTTCGATCTGGAAAACGGAACCGGCGGGGAACCGACGCTGCTGATCCACGATCTCTCGCCGAAGGAAACCCTGCGGGAGCTGCGCTACATTTTTGATGGGCTGTTCAAACGAAAGAGGTGAAGTTTCATGGAGATTTTCGATACCCATTTCCACTATTACGGGGAGAGTTCTCCGGCGGAGTTCCGCCGGATGATCTCCGCGGAACTTGCGGTGCCGCCGCAGAACAACTGGGGCGTGATCGACCGCATTTTTCTGCTGGCGGTCGGCGGGGATTACCTCGAGAGCTGCCGGGCGCGGGAGTTCGCGCAGGTCATTCCCGACAGCTGGTTCGCCGCAGGGGTGCATCCGCATCAGGCGGAGGCGTTCCGGCGGGAGAGTCAGGATTTTTTGATCTTTCGCGGCCATCCCCGCCTCGTCGCGGTCGGGGAGCTGGGGCTGGACTACTATTATGACGAGTCCCCCCGGGATATGCAGCGAAGCGTGCTGGAGCAGTTTCTCGCCCTGGCGCTCGAATGGAATCTTCCGGCGATCATCCACATCCGCGACCGGGACGGCTCTGAGGAGGCCTATGTGGACGCCTGTGCGCAGCTGCGCGATTTCGCCTCTGCGGGCGGGCGGTTCGTCGTGCACTGTTTCTCCGGAACTCCGGCGTGGGCCGAGAAGTTTCTTGCGCTCGGCGGCTATTGCGGCGTGACCGGCATGGTTACCTTCAACCGGGCGGAGAACATCCGCGAGACGCTCCGGGTGATTCCGGACGACCGGCTGCTGATCGAGACCGATTCGCCCTATCTTGCGCCGGTGCCGCACCGCGGTTCGCCGAACCATCCCGGCTATCTGATTCTGGTCGCCGCGCGGGTTGCGGCCGAGCGGGGATGGACGGTGGAGGAGACCGCCCGGCTGACCACCCGGAACGGAATGGAATTTTTCCGGCTGGAACGGGAGGTGTGCCTATGAAGCGTTTCGTTCCCACTCCGGTTGCATTGCGCGGAGAAGCGGCCTCGCCGGAGGAGCTGGTGATCGCGCTCCGCGGCGACGCGCTGGTGCTCATCGAGGAGCCGGATGCACTCCGGCTGCCGACCGGGGCGGAGCTGCCCGGGGAATTCACCGGCTCGGAACGGCTGGTGATCGGCCGGATCGGCGGATGCGACTGCTCGCTGCTTCCGCTGGGAGAGGACGCGCCGGTGCCGGAGCCGCTGAAGCCGATCGATCTCCGGGCGGCACGGCTCCGGCTCGGCGCCGCCGAAGAGATCGCCGTCTGCCGCGCCCGGGAACTCGCCTTCTGGCGGCGGAACCACCGCTTCTGCGGCCGCTGCGGCGGGCCGCTGACTGACCACCCGACGGAGTGTGCCCGCAAATGCGAAGCCTGCGGTGCGCTCTTCTACCCGGTGATCGCCCCGGCGGTGATCGTCGCGGTGACCGATGCGGCGGGGCGGCTGCTGCTGGCGCACAACGCCAAGTTCCGGGACAACGTGCACAGTCTCGTCGCCGGTTTCGTCGAAGCGGGCGAAACGATGGAGGAGGCGGTCAGCCGGGAGCTTCGCGAGGAGGTGAAGCTCGAGGTGAAGAACATCCGCTACTTCGCCAGCCAGAGCTGGCCTTACCCCAATTCGCTGATGGTCGGATTCACCGCCGAACTGGCGGTGGAAGAGGCTGTTCCGATCCCTGATATGACGGAAATCACCTCCGCCGGATTCTACACCCCGGCGGATATGCCGGAGGTGCCGCAGCCGGGATCGATCGCCCGGCGGATGATCGACCGCTGGCTGGACAACTACAAAGGAAAAGGAACCACACTCCATGAATGAACTTCTTCTCTATCGGATCGCTTCCGCCGTCGGCGGCGTGCTGCTGCTGGTGGTCGCCGGGTGGACGCTGCGGCTTTCTCCCGGAAACCTCGCCCGGTTCGAACCGTGGCCGCGCAACCGGCTCGGCGGACTGCTGCTCGGCTGGGTCGCGCTGGGGTTGTGCGTCTCCCACGCGCAGGTGGTGTCCCCCGGATTCCTGCTGCCGCTGCTCTGGCCGCTGGCGGTGATCGTGCCGGTGCTCTCCTACTTTTTCCTCGACTATCTGCTGGCACGCGCGGTCGGCGGTGCGATGATTCTGTGGGCCTACTATCTGGTGCATGAATCCTTCAACGTGCACGCGGCCGGGACGCCGTTTCTCGCGCTTCCTGCATGGATCTTCGGTTTCGGCGGCATCTGGTTTTCCGGGCGCCCCTGTGCGCTGCGCGACTGGATCCGGCTCTGCTGCGGCAAACCGCTCTGGCGATGGGCGAGCGCCGGATTTCTGATCGTGCTGGCGGCGGCGATGCTGCTGGCCGCGGCCTTGACTGAAGGAAGGTGACGATGGCGTTCGACCTCGCATCCTATGCCGCGGAATGCGGCGTGGCGGAGCCGGAGCGCTTCGTTGAACGCTGCGGCCTTTTCCGCGACTGTCTGCTCGAGACCAACCGGACGATGAATCTCACCCGGATCACCGGCGTCGAGGAGTTCGCGGTCAAGCATGTGGCCGATTCGCTGGCGATCGCCCGCTGTTTCCCGGAATTTCGGGAGGAGCCCCTTCGGGTCGCCGATATCGGCTGCGGTGCGGGATTCCCTTCGCTGGTGCTGGCGCTGGCGTTCCCCAATCTTCTGCTCATCCCGATCGACTCCACCGGCAAGAAGACGGCGTTCGTCGAACGGGCGGCGCAGCTGCTCGGGCTCGACAATGTGCACGTGGTGACCGGCCGCTCCTGCGAACTCAACCGCAAGGGGGAGTTCAAATCCCGCTTCGACGTGGTGACCGCCCGCGCGCTGGCTCCGGCGCCGGTGATCTGGAAGGAGGCCGGGAATTTCACCAACCGGAACGGCCGGTTCATCCTCTACAAGACTCCCGAACAGGCGGCGGAGGATCTGCCCGCGCTCGAACGTCTCTGCGCGGGCCGTCCCATCCGATGGCAGACGACCGAGCCGTTCGAATTGCCGGAAAAGTTCGGCACCCGGCTTTTCCTCTATTCGCTTCCTCGTTGACGGAATAAAAAACGGCGAACCCGTTTTGGTCGGATTCGCCGTTGAAAGGCTTTCGCCCCGGAGGCCGGAGGGTTACTCCACCACCTCCGGCTCGATCGCGGAGCTGAAGGTCAGTCCGTCCGCACCCTTGTCGATGACCAAGTGCGACTGCGGCTGGATCTCGCCCGCGATGATCTGCCGGGAGACCGGAGTCTCCACCAGCCGGATGATCGCCCGCTTCAGCGGCCGGGCGCCGAAGCTCGGGTCGTACCCCTCGTCGGCGATGTACTGCTTCGCCTTGTCGGTGACTTCCAGCGTGATATCCTGCGCCTTCAGCCGCTCCTCCAGCCGGCGGAGCTGGATGCCGACGATGTTCAATATCTGCGACTTGTCCAGCGCGTGGAAGATCAATGTCTCGTCCACCCGGTTCAGGAATTCCGGCCGGAAGTGCTGCCGCAGTTCGCCGAACAGCTCATCCTTGAGCTCCTCGACGTGCCCTTTGTTCGCGAGGATCCGGTTGCTGCCGATGTTGCTGGTCATGATGATGATCGTATTCTTGAAGCTGACCGTGCGTCCCTGCGAATCGGTGACGATGCCGTCTTCCAGAATCTGCAGCAGGATGTTGAAGACATCCGGATGCGCCTTTTCGATCTCATCGAAAAGCACCACCGAATAGGGCCGTCGCCGGACCGCCTCGGAAAGCTGGCCGCCCTCCTCGTACCCGACATAACCGGGAGGCGCGCCGACCAGACGCGACACGCTGAACTTCTCCATGTACTCGGACATGTCGATCCGCACCATCGCCCGCTCATCGTCGAAGAGGTCGGCGGCGAGGGCCCGCGCCAGCTCGGTTTTGCCCACCCCGGTGGGGCCGAGGAAGATGAAGCTGGCGATCGGCCGGTTCGGGTCCTTCAGCCCGGCCCGGGCGCGGAGCACCGCGTCGGCGACCGCGGTCACCGCCTCGTCCTGCCCGACCACCCGTTCGTGGAGCCGTCCGCCGAGGTTGAGGAGTTTCTCCTTCTCGCTCTGGACGAGCTTGCTCACCGGAATGTGGGTCCAGCGGCTGATGATCGCGGCGATGTCCTCTTCGTCGACCTCCTCCTTGAGCAGCCGGAGGTCGCCGCTCTCCTTGATCTTCTGCTCCGCCTCGACGATCTGGTGCTCGATCCCCGGAATGATGCCGTGCTGGAGTTTGGCGGCCTCCTCGTAATTGTACTCGCGGGTGGCCTTTTCCAGTTTCGCCTTCGCGGTGTCGAGCGATTCACGCAGCGTGCGCAGATCGGTGATCGCCTTCTTCTCGTTCTCATAACGGGCGCGCAGCGACTTGCCGACCTCTTTGAGCTCGGCGACTTCCGCTTCGAGCGTCTCGCGGCGCTTGATCGAGGCGGCGTCCTTTTCGTTGCGCAGGCCGGTGATTTCGATTTCGAGCTGCATGACGCGGCGCTCGTTCTCGTCGAGTTCGGTCGGCGAACTGTCGATCTCGGTGCGCAGCGCGGCGGCAGCCTCATCGACTAGGTCGATCGCCTTGTCCGGCAGGAACCGGTCGGCGATGTATTTATCCGAGAGGACTGCAGCGGCGACCAGCGCGCTGTCCCGCAGTTTCACGCCGTGATGCAGCTCGTAGCGCTCACGCAGCCCGCGCAGGATCGAGATGGTGTCCTCCACTGACGACGGATTGACCAGCACCGACTGGAACCGCCGCTCCAGCGCTGCATCCTTCTCACTGTACTTGCGGTATTCGTCGCGCGCGGCCGCGCCCCCGCCGTGCAGTTCGCCCCGGGCGAGCCTCCGCCCGAGCCGCTTGCCCCCATCCATCGAACCTTCACTGGCTCCGGCGCCGACGACGGTGTGCAGTTCGTCGATGAAGAGGATCACTTTCCCTTCCGAGGCGGTGACCTCCTTCAGCACCGCTTTGAGCCGCTCCTCGAATTCGCCCCGGTATTTGGCGCCGGCGATCAGGGTGCCCATGTCG
The DNA here is from genome assembly GCA_964590295.1 of uncultured Victivallis sp. Lineage (GTDB taxonomy): Bacteria > Verrucomicrobiota > Lentisphaeria > Victivallales > Victivallaceae > Victivallis. Next base: position 2,802 of record CAZPWP010000014.1, on the reverse strand, counting down.
AGGGCGACGACCTGCCGGTTCTTGAGGTTTTCCGGAACGTCGCCGCGGACCACGCGGCGGGCGAGTCCCTCGACGATGGCGGTTTTGCCGACGCCGGGTTCACCGATCAGCACCGGGTTGTTCTTGGTGCGGCGCGACAGGATCTGGATCACCCGCCGGATCTCGTCATCACGGCCGATGACCGGGTCGAGCTTGTCCTGCATTGCCATCAAAGTGAGGTCGCGCGAATATTTCTTGAGCGCCTCGAAGGTGCTTTCCGGGTCCGCCGAGGTGACCCGCTGGTTGCCGCGGATCGTCTGCAGCGCCTGCAGCACGCGGTCGGCGGTGAGACCGGCCTTGTTCAGCAGCTTCGCCGCACCGGAACCGGAGGCGGCGAACATCGCCAGAAACAGGTGTTCGACGCTGATGTATTCATCCTGCATCGCCTCTGCCTGCCGGGCGGCCTCGACCAGCAGTGCGCTGAATTCGCGGGAGTTGTAGATCTCCTGCGACTGCGACCCGGAGACACGGGGCAGTTCGGCGAGCGCCTGATCCACTTGGTTCTCGAAGAGGCGGGAATTGACGCCGAGCTTTTCAAGGATGGAGGGAACCAGTCCGTCCTCCTGACGCAGCAGCGCGGCGAGCACGTGAATGTTGCGCAGTTCGGTGTTGGAATTCTCGACTGCGAGATTGCGGGCGGCCATCAAAGCCTCCCGTGTCCTGGTGGTAAGTTTTTCCATATTCATAATCTTTTTCTCCTTCCCATGGTAGATTCTTCGTCGTTCGACGGAAGATAAGCAAGAGGCGTGCCAGTCCGTGCGGCAGCCGCAACCCGGCGGCGGGGAGGCGTTTCCGCCGGGAGACGGGAAAACGCGCTGCGGCTCTCGTCGCGGAACCGTGTCAGATTGACCCGGCGGATGTGACAAACTGACACGTTGCCGCAGAAATCACACGATTTCCAGCCAGCTCTTTTTGATTTTCCGCTTTTCCAGCGGCAGCGGCGGGAGGCGGCGGATCAGCCAGAATCCGGGCGCGAGCAGCAGGGTCACCACCGCGAAATAGGCCTGATAGCCGTCGGGGGTGCCCGCCGCTTCTCCGGTACACCATTTGAGCAGCAGGCCCGCCAGCACCATGCCGGAGATTCCGGCGCCGACGCCGGTCATCAGCGAGATGAAGATCGATCCGGCCACCCGTCTTTCCGGAGGAGTGGTCTGCAGAAAGTAGTGGGTGATCGCGTTGCTCGAGCCGACGAACACCGATCCGGCGACGAGAAACGGCAGGCAGAGATAGCCGTTCTCCCGAGTGGCGGGAGCGCAGAGCCAGAGGATGCCGATCAGCATCATTCCCGCGTAGGCGATCAGGATCATCTTGCGCGGTCCGATGGAGACGGCGATCTTTCCGGAGAGGAAGGACATTCCGGCGCAGGCGCCGAATTGAACCAGCGCGAAGAGCAGCGCGTCGGTGTCGTTGACCTGGTAGCCGCGCTTGAGCGCCAGCATCGAAACCGGGACGGTCATGATGATCGCGAGGTTGACCAGAAAGCCGGAGAGGATCAGCCGCCGCAGCGTGGTGTCGCGGAATACGGCGAGGCAGTCCTGAAAGATCGGTTTGCGGGCGGAGCTGCGCAGGCTCTCGGTTTCATCGATCCGGCTGATGTAGCGCGACGCGGTGAATCCGCAGCAGGCGCCGATCACGATGATCACGGTGAGCACCCATAAACTGGAGTTCAGCCGCAGGAGCAGACTGATGGCCAGCAGTGCGAATAGGCAGGAGAGATAGAAGAGTCCGATGCTGACGGCGATGACCCGGGGCCGGGTGAGGTCATCGGTGATTTCGCCGATGAGCGGTTGGGACATCACAAGGCCCGCCGCGCGGAAGCCGTAGAAGAGGAAGGCGCCGATCAGCAGCAGCGCCATCGCCAGCGGCCGCAGGCCGAAGAAGCAGAAGAGCGGCGCGGAGGCGACCATCAGCGCCGCGGCATTGCGTGCCATCCAGAAGATCGACTGGCTCTTGGCAGCCCCGATGCGGGCGGCGACGACTTTGCCGAGCGGCAGCAGCAGGTAGCCGAAGTAGATCATCGCGCCGAGGGCGGAGATGAAGTAGTCGGGACACTCCAGCTGGACGGCGAGCAGGATCAGCACGGTTTCGCCGAGGCACATATAGGAGAGGCCGTTGATCGCGTTGTAGATGTTGTAATTCCGCTGCGAGCTCGCCTGCTGCGCCGCGGAGAGGGGGCCTTTGAGAATCATATTTCCGTCATCCTTTGGGATGAATATTAGGTTCTTCGACGGTTCTTGACAGAATTGAACATATTTTGAGAAAAACTCCGCGATGAAACGGAAAAAGGCCTACATCGCCCTTATTGTTTCTTGAGCAAGACAGCAATAAGGAGGTTGCGATGTCGGTTCATCTTTACTATACACAGCGGATACGTGGATTTCAACAGCATTCCGTCAAATATACACCGTCAGGAGTCTGTTTTACGCTACGGCGCACGCAGTTCCGGTATAAGAGATGCGGCAGTTCAGATTTGACGGTTACGCCGCTCTCTCTCCGTCGTGTTCATGGCGAACCGATGGACAGCTGCCGCGAGGTTGTATTGGAATTCACCACGCACCGGCTGTATTGCCCCAACTGTAAAGTTCGAGCCGTCGAACACATTCCATTTCTCTCCCATCCGCATGCAGGAATGACGAAAGCTCTGGAGCGAACGGTATTGGAACTGCGACAGCATAGGAGTATTCGGGCCGTTGCCGATTATTTTCATCCGCCAGGCATATGGCTTTCGAGACCTATTTTATCTCAAATTGAAGATCTTTCAGC
>CAZPWP010000013.1:0-15423 GCA_964590295.1 uncultured Victivallis sp. | reverse complement strand
AGAAAAAGACGCCGGACATGCTCTTCGCCACCAGTTTCCCCGTTTCGCCGCGCACCTCGACCTCGTACAATCCGGTCCGGCGCCCGCGGCTCACCTCGGTCGCACAGGCGCGCAGCACCCGGCCGGCCCCCGGCCGCAGATAGGAGATGGTCGAATTCTGGGTCACCGCCTTGTTGCCGTGCGAATTCGCCGCCGCCGCCAGCGCGAGGTCGGCCAGCGTGAAGATCGCCCCGCCCTGCACCGCGCCGAGTCCGTTGAGCGACTCCTCGCGCACCTCCATCACCGCCTCCGCGGCGCCGGAGCGGATCGCCTCCACCCGGATCTGGTTGTACCGGCAGAAACGATCTTCCTCATTCAACTTTTTTTTCAGTTCTTCCCAGAATGTTTCCATGGCTGCGCCCGCCTTTCCTGTTCGTTCTTTTTGCAGTATAAGATACCACCGAACCGCCCGCTGCGCAACCGTGATTCCGGAAAAATCAGGCCTTCCGGCGGGTCACCGAGAGCGGAGCCAGCACCGCGCCGTCGTACTGCGTCTCCTCGTCCGCATAGTTGATGAAGAGTTCGTCGCCGTTCGAATAGCGGACCCTGACCAGCGTGTCGGAGAGTTCCTCGTGCTCCTCCATGAATTCAAACTGAAGGTCCGCCAGCTCGCGGTAACGGTCGAACTCCTCCTTCACCGCCCGGACACCCCGGTCGATCTCCTCCTCCGTCTCGCAGGAGAGATCTTCGCGCCCCAGCCAGTGCTCCCCGGAGGAGATGAAGTCCGCGTAGAAGTAATCCAGCGGACGCCCTCCGAGCTCCATGTTCCGCAAAAAGAGCCGCCGGTCGGACTTCACCGCCGCATTCACCGTGTCGCACGCCCCGTTGTAGAGCAGAATGCCATGGTAGACCAGATGCCAGAAGGGAACCGTGCGGTCGCAGATCGCCGGCAGCTCCGGGTGAAGATGAAACACCGGGTAGAGAATGTAGTCGAGCGAACCGGCACAGAAATCCCATCCCCCCTCCGAAGAGACACCGCCCAGTCCGGCCCGGAAGAATTCCAGCGTCTTCCGGCTCCACTCGGCCGCTTCGTCTCTGGTCAGCGGATGGCGCGGATCGCAGCAGGGCTCCGGAATCAGAATGCTGTAGACATCCAGGTAGTGAATCCCGTTGAATCCGAAGTTCCGCAACAGCTCCACATCCTCCCCGATCAGCGTGTGGTACACCCGCTCCGGGCAGAGGCGGTAGGCCTGCCCGCCGCCCCACTTCGCGCCGAGCTGCGGAGAACCGTCCCGCGCCAGCCGACGGTCCTCCGGATGGAACCGTTTCGCCAGCGTGTAGCCGCTGTAAGGACAGGTGTGTGCCGAAATGAGATATCCCAGCTCCTTCGCCTGCGCGATCAAATGGCGCATCTTCTCTTCGCCTCCCAGCAGCGGTTCAACCGGCAGCAGGTCGGGGAAGCGGCCGTCGTGGCCGGACTTGTTCCAGCCGACCAGGCAGAATTCCGCCTCCGTAATTCCGGCGGCGTGGAATTTCTCCACGATCCGTTCGGCAACTTCAAACGGTATCTTCGCGTTGATCGGCGGCTCGTTCTCCTCGGTCTGCTCGGCGACCGGCGAAGGGACCGGCTTCCACGCCATCCGGAGCCGCACCTCCGGCCCAGCGGCCGCGTGCGCGCGCCCCGGCTGTTCGCGCAGCCGCTCTTTCAGCGGGCGGCACGCTCCCCGCTCCAGCCGGTAGCGGCGGTAACAGCGCGCCAGCGCCGAATAGCTCCGTTCGGAGGCGGGCAGACGGAAGATCCGGAGCCGGATGTCGTCCGCGGCATCCTCCCCGGCGAAGAGGAAGCGGGGATAGAGATAATAGTTCCCCTCCCGGACTCCCGCCACCAGCTCGTATTCGAGCGGCATTCCCTCGACCACCGCCAACAGCGCGCCCGTCGCGGTGGAGATCGCGAAGAGCGGCATGACGTTCAGCCGGAACGCGCTCTCGGCATCCTCCCTTTCCCGGAACAGTGTCAGGGCGCTCGCACCGTCATTCTCCACGCTCGGAATCAGGAAAAATCCCTCCTCCCCCGCCTTCGCAGTAAGCACCTCCGAATGCAGTTCCACCTGCCGGATTCCGGTCCGCGGCAGCGAATCCCGCCGCAGCACCACGGCACCTTCCGCGCTGACGGCGAGCGCCCGCTCTTCCACCGCCCCATCTTCCCGAACGATTCTGGCTGTAAACATCACTCTCTCCCGGTTATCGCTTGCTGTTCCGTGTGATTTCAATATACTATTTCCCGGGGAAAGCGTCAATATTCCGGATCGGCAATTTTCTTATCAATTCGGCACATGGTAAATTCCGGATTCATTTTATTCAAATCCGGAACAATCAGAAAAATAAGTGGTGAATCGAAGGATTTTCACAGTTGTTTTTTTGATAAATTGAACTATATTCCTGATAATTCAGATCACAAAACCGGAGGGGAGCGATGAAAGCGAAGGGATTTTTCCGCCAAAACTGTCAGGCGGATTACGATTATCCGATGCCGTTCGCCGTCCGTTCCATCGGATACACCACGATGAAGGCCGGCGAGGAGGATATCATCTCAGGCGCACTCCGCCACCCATCGCTGGAGATCAGCTGGACGCTCTCCGGATGCGGTGAAATCATCCACTACGGCCAGCCGTTCGAGATGAAGCGGAACGATGTCTTCCTCTTCCTCCCGGATGAAACCCACCACTACCGGGTGAAGAGCCGGGAGTGGCACTGGCGCTGGCTCTGCCTCGACGGTCCGCTCGCCGCCGCCATGCTGCTCGCCTGCCGCCTGCCCCGGAAAATCTCCTGCGATTCCGGCTTCCCGGAGGAACTCTTCCGGCGGATCGAGGAGAACATCAGCACCGACTCGCCCGGCATGCTCGCCGAACTCACCGGCACCGCCTGGCAGATCATCGCCCGGCTGATCGGCAGCTGCCACCCGAATTTTCACCGGGATGTTTTCGCCGAGTGCATGGAATATATCCGCAACTGCTGTCAGGAGCAGGAACTGGGAATCGATTTTCTCGCCGAACATGTCGGCGTCTCCCGTTCGACCCTCACCCGGCTCTTCCGGGAACGCCGGAACGAATCGGTCAGCAGCTGCATCCGGAATGTCCGCATGATGAATGCCGCCGCACTGCTGGCGGGAACCGACTGGCCGATCGGTGAAGTCGCCCGTCGCTGCGGCTACTCCAATCCGGTCTCCTTCACCCGGCTCTTCTCCCGGCGAGAACACTGCTCCCCCGGAGAATACCGCCGCAGACACCGGAACGGGCATTCCGAAGAGTAGCCCGCCCGCCTCAGAGGCCGAGCACCTTCTTCACCAGTTCATTTCCGCGCAGGAAACCGAGAGTTCCGGTGGGCGCTAGGGTTTCGCTGAAATTCTGCACCGGATCCGGCTCGATCCCCGGACCGGCAATCGCCAGCGGCACCGGCGTCGTCGTATGCTTGCGCAGCTTGATCGGCACCGGATGGTCCGGCAGCACCGCAAAGGTGATCCCCCGCCCCTTCAGCGCGGCGAGAACCGGCGCGACGATCTTCGCATCGAACTCCTCAATCGCCCGCAGTTTCAGTTTCAGGTCGCCGAGATGGGAACACTCGTCGATCGCCTCCACGTGGACGTAGACCAGATCATTGCGTTCGATCGCCTCCAGCGCCGCCGCCACCTTTCCGGCATAGTTGGTGTCGAGAAATCCGGTCGCCCCGGGCACTGCGACCACCTCCATGCCGCTGCTCCTGCCGATCCCCTTGATCACATCCACCGCGCTGATCACCGCGCCGCGACGCCCGGCATAGCAGACGCTGAACGGCTCCAGCCGTGGACGCCGTCCGGGACTCCACGGCCAGATGCGGTTCGCCGGTTCCTTCCGGCCGCGGTTCAGCGGATGCGCCGCCAGAAACGCGGCGCAGAGCTGGTCGAGCCGGTCGAGAAATTCCACCGTGTAAGCCGCTTCCGGCGAATCATCCGCCGCGGAGAGCTTCAGTTCGGAGATCGGCAGATCCTGCGAGGAGTCCGGCTTGAAGTAGTCGAGCCGGTCGGAAAATTGTTTGCCGTGCAGCAACAGCAGGTTGCGGTAGCTCACCCCGGAATGGAAGGTGACATCGCGGTTGCCGAACTGCTTCTGCAGATCGTGCATCAATTGAGCCGCGGTCTCACTGTCGATGTGCCCCGCCGAATAGTCCCGAAGAACACCATCACCGGAGACGTAGACCAGGTTGCAGCGGAACGCCACATCATCCGGCCCGAGTTCAATCCCATGACTGACCGCTTCGATCGGCCCCCGCCCGGGATAGTTGCGTTCTGGATAAAACCCGAGCACCGACATGTTCGCCACATCCGAAGAGGTCGGCAGCCCCTCCGGCAGCGTCAGAAAGGTGCCGTTGACACCGTCGCGGGCGATGGAGTCCATCGCCGGGGTATTCGCCGCTTCCAGCGGCGTTTTTCCGTCCAGTTCCGGCAGCGGCTCGTCCGCCATGCCGTCCGCAAGAAAGATAATAGCTTTCCGATTCATTGTTCCATATGCCGTGTTAGAATTGCTTTGAGTTCTTCGGGGGTGATGCCGGAAAGTTCCAGCACCTTGCTGCGGCTGCTCTGACCGGATTTGAGTTCCACTCCGCTCTTCGGAATGCCGCACCAGCCGGCGAGCAGACGGCAGAGCGCCTGATTTGCCCGACCATCCACCGGCGCCGCCTGCAGCGCGATCTTCACGGCGTCCCCGTAGCTGCCCGCAACCGCGTTGCGGCTCGCTCCGGGCTGCACCCGGAGCGACACCCGGCAGCCGCCGGAGACCGCTTTAAAGGCTGTTTCCGACAGTTCCGGCATCGGTGGTGGGCCTGATCTCCTGCGCTTCGCCCGGAACATCTTCGCGCTTCTCCGCCTCCGGATTCAATCCGAGCAGCGTATTGATCTCGCCGATCGAAAGCGTTTCGCGTTCCAGCAGTGCCTGCGCAAGTTTTTCGAGCTCGTCGCGATGTGCCTTGAGGCACTCGCGCGCCGCATTCATCGCATTCGTCACCAGACGCCGCACCTCAAGGTCGATCTCGCGCGCCGTCTCCGGACTGCACGACTCCGGCGGCGGCATGTCGATCCGCATGTGCGGATGCGCCGGGAAATCGCCGCATTTAGTCGGGCCGATCTTGTCGGTCATGCCGAAGATGCAGACCATCCGGCGGGCAATCGAAGTAAGATGGTTGATGTCGCTCGCCGCCCCGGTGGTCACATCGCCGATCACCAGCTCCTCGGCTGCGCGCCCGCCCATCGTCATCGCCATCTCGGCTTCCAGCTCGAGCTTGCTGCGGGTGTAGACATCCTCCTTCGGCATCGTGAAGGTCGCCCCGAGATAGGACTGCCCGCGCGGAATGATCGTCACCTTGTGCACCGGCGTGCAGTGTTCATTGTGCAGCGCCACCAGCGCGTGCCCCGCTTCGTGATAGGCGGTCAGGCGGCGCTCCCGCTCGGTGATCTTGCGGCTCCGCCGCTCCGTCCCGTAACTCACCTTGTCGCGCGCCTCCTCCAGATCCGCCTGGGTGACCGCCTCCCGGTTGCGGCGGGCGGCCAGCAGTGCCGCCTCGTTGACGAGATTCGCCAAGTCAGCTCCGCTGAATCCCGGCGTCGTCCGCGCCACCACATCGAGGTCGATCGACGGATCCACCTTGATCTTCTTCGCATGCACGTCGAGAATCTTGCGCCGCCCGGAGATATCTGGCAGATCCATCACCACCTGCCGGTCGAAACGGCCCGGACGCAGCAGCGCCGGATCGAGCACATCCGGCCGGTTGGTCGCGGCGAGCACAATCACTCCCGCCCGGCTCTCCAGCCCGTCCATTTCGACCAGCATGGCGTTGAGCGTCTGTTCACGCTCGTCGTGCCCGCCGCCCCAACCGGAGAAGCGGGAACGGCCCACCGCGTCGATCTCGTCGATGAAAATCAGGCAGGGCGTGCTTTTGCGCGCCTGCTCGAACATGTCGCGCACCCGGCTCGCGCCGACGCCGACGAACATCTCCACAAAATCCGAACCGCTGATCGAGAAGAACGGCACTCCCGCCTCACAGGCCACCGCCTTCGCCATCAACGTCTTGCCGGTACCGGGATCCCCGACTAGCAGACACCCCTTCGGGATCTGGCCGCCGACCAGCTGGAAGCGCAGCGGATCCTTGAGGTATTCGACGATCTCGCCGATCTCCTCCTTCGCCTCGTCGGCTCCGGCGATGTCGTCGAATTTGACATGCAGCTCATCGGGCGGAATCATCCGCGCCTTGCTCTTGCCGAAATCCATCGCGCCTCGCCCGGTCATGCGCATCTGCCTCGTGGTGAAGAAGTAGATCACCCCCACGATCAGCAGAACCGGCAGGATCCCCACCAGCAGAAAATTCCAGAGTCCGGCATTGTTGGAATCCACCCGCACCCGAATGCCGCTCATGAGTTCGGCCAGACGATCCGAGTAGATCACCCGTGTTTTGTAGGGAGTGAGCCCCGGTACGGAATCGCCCCTGCCGGTTTCCGCAGGCTTCGCCTGGGTCGCCTTCTTCGCCGGAGGAGTCTCCGCGGAGATACTTCCGGAACGGAACTTCCCTTCGATATTGAAGATGCGGTCGCTCTCCGCCGTCATCACCGCGGAGACGATCTTCGACTCCCGCAGCATCCGTTCGAATTCGCTCTGCGAAAGCGTCGCCACCCTGGAGGGGCCGTAGCCGCGGAACAGCACCAGCGAACCGATCGCCAGCAGCAGGACAAGCCAGACCACCGCAGCCCGGCTCGAACGCGGCGCAGGCACCTTCCCCCGCTGAAACGGATTGTTCTTGTCGCGGCCCGGACGCTCCTCTCCGCCCCGCTTCGGATTCAACTCGTTTTTTTCCTTATTCTCTTTTTCCTGCATCCGAAAAATTACTCCTCTTGAATCGAAACCACCGCCCCGCCGAAGGCCTGCGCCACCGGACGGGACGGTTGCATTTTGTCGCTTCCCCACTGCCGGAAGAAACGGAATTACTTGAACGTCTCCAGCATATTGATCAGCACCCAGATCACCAGACCAACCACCGCGAGCGCCGTCAGAGCCACCACCCCGATGATCGCCTTCTGGATCATCGCATGCTTCTTCCGCTCCTCGGCGGCGAAGGGCGACAGGTTGATCATCGTCTGCACCGTCGAAATATTGCTGTCGATGCTCGAGAGGTCGATGGTATGGGTTTTGGTGAAATTCCCCGACTCCCCCCCCGTCTCATTGCTGTCGAACAGCACTTCCACGCCGCCGAACAGAATCAGGTCGGAGTTCTTCAACACCTGCTCGGTGATCGGCACGTTGTTGATGCGCGTGCCGTTGGTACTGTCGTTGTCGCGCAGAATGTACACGGTTTTGCCCTTCTGCTCAGCGCGGATGATGTCGGCATGGTGACCGCTCAGGCTGGAATCCTTGATGCAGATATCCATCCCATCCCGGCGCCCGATGCTCATCTGATCCCTGTCGATCTCAAAACTTTTGCCCCGGAGTTTCTCAAACAATACTATCAATTTCGGATGGTCTGCCATACCCCATGCCCTCTATATTCGAAACGATTGCACTGTCATAGATACACTGCTTTTTCAAAAATATAATCCTTCCGGCCGGATTTGCAACACGGAATCGAAGATTTATCGCAGAAAATCCGCACATTGCACCGCCTCAGCCTCCCTTCAGAGGGTAAAAACAGGCGCAGCTCCGACCGGAATCCGTCACCGGCGCCGGCGCCTCCCGGCGGCAGCGCTCCCGGGCCCGCGGACAACGCGGATGAAACGGACACCCCGCCGGCGGCAACAGCGGCGACGGCACGTCGCCCGGCAGCACGATCCGCCGCCGCCCCGCCGCATCCAGCGTCGGCACCGCCGAGAGCAGCGCCTGTGTATAGGGGTGGAACGGCGCGGCGACCAGCTCCCGCGACGGCGCACTCTCGACGATATGCCCGAGATACATCACCAGGATCCGCGATGAGATGTGCTCCACCACCGCCAGATCGTGCGCGATGAAGAGAAATGAGGTTCCGGTCTCCCGGCGGATGTCATCCAGCAGATTGATGATCGCCGCCTGCACGCTCACGTCAAGCGCGGAAACCGGTTCATCGGCGACAATGAAACGCGGCTCCGCCGAAAGCGCGCGGGCGATGCCAATCCGTTGCCGCTGCCCGCCGGAAAACTGGTGCGGATACCGGTAGAGCACATCCGCAGAGAGCCCCACCCGCTCCAGCAGTTCCACCGCCCGTTGCTGCCGTGCCTCCCGCTCCAGTCCGGAGTGGAGCGCCAGCACCTCGTCGAGCGCGGCCCACACGGTCAACCGCGGATTGAGCGATCCGTAGGGGTCCTGAAAAATCATCTGAAAATTCCGACGCGCCCGGCGCAGTTCGCGCCCGCGCAGCGATGCCATGTCCCTTCCGTCGAGCAGCACCCGGCCGGAAACCGGCTCCTCCAGCCGGACCAGCGCCCGGCCGAGCGTACTCTTGCCGCAGCCGGACTCGCCGACCAGGCCGACCGTCTCCCCCGCTTCCAGCGAAAAGGAGACACCGTCGACTGCGCGGACAAAACGCTTCGATCGGAACCATGAACCGCGCACCGGATAGTACACCTTGAGATTTTCCACCTCGAGCAGCGCCATCACTCTTCTCCTCCGGGAAACGCGGCGACCGCCGTGATGTTGTCGTACCCGCCGCGCATCAGCGCAGTACGCATCACCGTCGAAACAGCGTCGCGCGGGACAGCGGCACTTCTCAGCGCCTCCCGAAGCTGCCGGTTGGAGTTGTACCGGTACGCGCCGTCGGTACAGATGAGATAACGAGCCCCCGGCGCTTTGCGGAACACCCGCACGTCGAGCACCAGTTCCCGCCGCGGTCCGACCGCTCGTACTATGACATTCCGCAGCATCGCGTGTTTCTTCTCATTTCTCCCGTGTTCCCGCAGCCAGGCGGCGCTGAGCGTATGATCCACTGAGAGCTGGCGAAGCACTCCCTCCGGCGGCAGCTCGTAAAGCCGGGTGTCGCCAGCGCTTGCCATCACCAGGGAATCGCGCAGAAACAGCACCGCAAGAATGGTGCTGCCCATCGGGCGGCGCAGCTCTTCGAAGTAATTTCTTTCAAAGAGCTTGTGGTTGATCGAACGGATTCCGTCGCGCAGGAACTTCTCCGCCTGCAGCGGGGTGGAAAGCTCCTCATCGGGCATATTGAAGTAGATGTCGGCGAGGTCGCGGCAGCAGATCAGACTCGCCATGCCACCGTTGCTGTGGCCGCTGACCCCGTCGGCGACGACGGCGAGAACACTCGAACGTTCCGGCAGCGCAATGATGACGAAATTATCCTCGTTGTGCCGCCGGACCAGTCCCGGATTGCTTTCGCCGGCGATGGTGATTCCGGTGCGGTTGGGCATGACTCTCCAGAGATTTCCATATTTTCTTTTCACTGCGCCTTGCAAATGGCGCGTTGATTGTATTTATTATAACGTTGCACAAGGATGTTTTCAAACCGGAAAACGAGAAAAGATGCATTCGTTCCGCAAAAAAAGCCTTCCGACGGCTCCGTCCGCCGGATTTCACGGTCGCAGTGTCCTCTTTTTTCCCCTCCGTACCGGATCAACCTTCAAGCGATCATGATGAACATTCCTCCGACGGCGCAGATTTTTCATTCTGGAAGACAGTAATGGACCAAATTCAATTTTCGTTATCGGCTGCCGTTCTTCGCGGAAACACAGGAGGAACGCCGGAAAATTTTCAACGGTTCCGGCTTCCGCCGCGGAATTTCTTCTCCGCAAAATCCGGTCCTGCGAAATTCCGGTTTGCATACTTTTCCGTCTCGGTCTCCAAAATTCGGGAAATGCCGTTGCCGCTTTCCGGAATGTGTGTTATATTGTCCTCCGGAACAAACCGTAACCGGAAAAACATGAATCCTTCCAATTGAGAGGAATCCTGTCATGGAATATCGTCAAATCGACAGAACCGCTCTGCAGGCCGGTGTGATCGGCCTCGGCTGCGAACATCTCGCCGGAACAGACGCCGTTCTGCAAACCGCTGACGGTCGCCCGGTGCATCCACTATGTGCTGACCCGTCCGGCGGTGGTTTCGGCGCTGGTGGGCTGCTGTTCGGCAGCGCAGATCCGGGAAGCGGTCGGATATCTGGAACTCTCCGACGCCGAACGCGACTACGCGCCGGTCGTCGGCAGCCGCCGCAACGATGTCAAAGGGAACTGCGTCTACTGCAACCACTGCCGTCCCTGTCCGGCGGGAATCAACATCGCCGCGGTCAACAAATATCTCGACATCGCGAAGCTGGAGGAATCGGCGATTCCGCCGGGCATCGCGCAGCACTACCGGGCGCTGGAACATACCGCGTCGAAGTGCATCGGCTGCGGCAGCTGCGAAAAGCGCTGCTCCTTCGATGTCCCCGTGATCGAAAACATGAAGCTGGCGACCCGGTTGTTCGGCTGCTGACACGAGGGAACAGAATTCCATGACCATGAGTTATTACACAGCGGCGGCCGCCGCTGTCGCCGCCGCCGTTCCGTTCGCTGCCGTCGGGTGGGCGATCCGCAAACCGCTCCCGGAACGGGCGGCACGCTCCATCGTCTTCAGTACCGCGGCGGTGTTCGCCATCGTCTACTGGGCGCTCGGAATTCTTAAATACCGCGCCGATCTCTTCGGGCTGTGGGATTTCGGCATCTACGACTCCATGCTCCACATCGCAGCGCAGGGCGGCGGGCTGCTGCGGGATTTCCGCGGCGGCGCCTTCGATCACTTCTCCCCGGCGGCGCTGCTGCTGCTGCCCGGCTATCTGCTGTGGGATTCGCCGCACTGGCTGATCGCGTTTCAGCCGCTGGTGATGGCCGCCGCCGCCATGCCGCTCTATTTCGCCGGGCTCCGACTGCTCCGCACTCCGGCGTATGCCATGCTCGTGCCGCTGCTCTACCTCTTCAACCCCTACTTCGCCCGGCTGGCACTCTTCGATTTCCACATCGAATGCCTCTTTCCGCTCTGGTTTGCGCTGGGCTTTCTCGCCTGGGCGAAACACCGGATGCGGTGGTTCCTCTTCTGGATGCTGACTCTGCCGCTGCTCAAGGAGGATTTCATCATTCCGCTCGGCGCCGCCGGACTGTGGATGCTCTCGCTGCGCGGAAAACGCCGGGCAGGAGCGCTCTGCCTCGCCGGAGCGCTCTTCTGGACCTTCTTCATCCTGAAAATCCACTTCCCGCTGCTGGTCAAGGCGGACTACTGGCACTACGGGAGATATGAACTCTTCGCGCCGACCCTCTCCAGCACGCTCGCCAACTTCGGAGCCATGCTCGCCCGACTGCTCCAGCCCCACGTTCCGGCGGTACTGCTGAGCGTGCTGCTCCCCTTCGCCTTCCTCCCCCTCCTCTCCTGGCGGGGAATGATTCTGCTGGTATTGCCGACGCTCGGGATCCAGCTCGTCAGCGCCTTCGATCAGCAGCAGCTTCTCTTCAGCCACTACGCTTCGGCGCTGGTCGGTGTCCTGCCCGCAGCGACCGTCCTCGGACTCCGTCGGTTCCGAATCCTGCTGCGGGAAAAACATCTCTCACGCCATACCGGCGCCGCCGTCGGCGCCGCGCTCGGCATCATGCTGGCAAGCCACATTCTCTTCGCCGACCTGCCGCAGAACCGCTACTACATCCATCTGGCCGGATACGACACGGCCCGGGCCGGTTCGCTGCTGTCGATTCCCTTCTCGGCGGAACGGCGGGAGGAACTGCAGTGGAAACTGCACAACGCCGCGGAACTGAAAAAAATCACCGATCAGCTCCCCGGCAACGCCGTGGTGGTCGCGCAGAACGAGATCGGTCCGAAACTGCTCCGGCGCTGCCGGGTTTTCAACGTTCCGGGGCCGGAGAGCGCCGACTTCTACCTCTTCGACCGCGAAAACTTCCACCATTACGAGTCGCCGAAGGAACTCAACACGCTGCTGATGAAGCTACTTCGCGATCCGGCCTACCGGTTCGAACGGTACGGAAAAGGCATCCTGCTCTTCCGAAAAATCGCTGCTCCGGTCAGAACGAGACGCTGACGTCGCCGGAAATCTTCGTCGGCGGATCCATCAGCACGATTCCGACCGGACAGCTCCAGTTGCGCTCCCAGGTGCGCAGCAGCAGCGGGTCAGTCGGCTCGCCCCACGGATTGAGGTCGATGATGAGGATTTTTCCGGAGGCGGTGAAGTAGATGTCCATCACCAGCGTCTTGACCGGCAGCAGCCAGGCGATGCCGCGCACGAAATCCTCGGCTCTCTCCCAGAGCTTTTCGCGGATCCCCTCCAGCCGCCGGAAGTGGCGATCGAGGTTGTACTGGCTCATCGCCACCAGACGCCCTTCCCACAGGAAGATCCGGAACTCCCGGGTGCGGTTCATCCGGCGGAAGGGGCGCAGGCAGATGTACTCCACTTCGCCGCGCCGGGCGGACTCCCGCACCTTCTCGCTGCGGACGAGGTACTTCCACGCGCTTTCCGGCGAGAAGACCGCGCCGCGTTTTCCGGCGAACCGTTCGGTATCGGTCGGCGCGCAGCGGTCCACCGAGACGAAACAGTTGCCGGGAATCGCCGCCATCGGCTGGCGCAGGTCCTCGATCACCCGTTTCACCGCCGGATTGCGCCCCTCCTTCTCCCGGTCAAAGTCGCCGCCCGCGATCAGGATATTGAGTGCGTCCTTGCGCAGTTTGACGAAGGAGGTCAGAAAGGTATGCCCTGCCAGCACCGGGTACCAGACGGGCGTACGGAGAAAATCAAGTTCAGCATCATTCATCGAAAGTTTTCCTCATTGGATTCAAAGCCGCTGCGCTCAATCCGGGCGGCGGCGATCATCCAGTAGATCACCAGCCCGATCATGAACACCGTGCTGTAACTGAAAAAGGGAAGATCGAACGCGGGGAAGCACCCCGCCACCAACATCACCGGGAAACCGGCGTATATGCCGACCTTCCAGAACTGGGCAAAGTTCAATGTCGGCCTGCGTCCCCCGAACGAAAGCCGGGAAACTCCGGCGAAGATCAGCGTGTAGAACAGCGCCAGCAGCAGCAGACCGGCAAACCGTCCGATGGAAATCAGCATCGCGACCGAGGCGGCAACCGCATCGAATAAAGTCGCCACCGGCAGTTCCGGCGGCTCCTGTCGCGGCCACGGAGCGGAAATCTCCACTCCGGCTTCGAGAAAGTCGCACAACTCCTTCGTGGTGAAATTCCGGAAGGTCAGGCCGACACCGCGAAAGAGCAGCACCGTCCCGGCGACCGGCACAGCCTCCGCCTCCGCCATCGGCGTCTCCTGCCCGAACTGCCAGTTTCCCGGTTCCGTCTGCCAGGCGCAACCGAGAAAACGGGGGGACCAGATCACCAGGAAATTGAGCAGCGCAATCGAATCGGGCTCCATTCGCACCCCTTTCCGGAAATCGGGAATGTAGCAGAGCCGCCCGTTACCGGGCAGATCAAGCGAACGCGCCTCCTCCGGCCGGAGTGCCGGAGTCAACGCCTCCGGCGTCATGCGGATCTCGGAACCGAACTCCGCAGTCACCAGCCGTTCGATCTCATTGATCTGTGCGCTCATCCGGCTCCCCTCCCCCCAGACGATGGCGGCGGTGACCAGAATGGTCATCAGCACAAGATGCCAGAGGGTACGCCAGACGGAGTTGTATCGAAGGCGGAAAAAGATATCCGTGCCGCAACAGGTGCCGCGGAGCGCCCCCCAGAAACCTACCGGCGGCTCCGGAATTGTCCTCTCCTGCTCCATTATTTTACTTTCACCCGGTGAAAATGGTGGCGTTCGCCGTAGCGGATCAGCTGTTTGAGCTCCCGTTCGATGGTTCGCGCCGCCTCCGGCGTCAGCCGGTCGACGAGGAGGGTGCCGTCGAGGTGGTCGAGTTCATGCTGAATGCACCGCCCGAGCAGGCCTCCGCATTCACACTCGATCCACTCCCCGTCGAGCAGCTGCGCCCGGAACACCACAGAAGCGGGACGCACCACCGGCGCGTACAGATCCGGCAGCGAAAGACACCCTTCGTCGCGCGAGGTGAGATTTTCCGACGCGGCGACGATCTCCGGATTGATGACCGCGAGCGGCATTTTCGGCAGCAGCAACTGTTCGCCGACGGACGGGGTGTCGCTCATCGAATCAAGCGGCACGTCGAAGACCACCAGCCGGAGCGACTCACCCGCCTGCGGCGCGGCGAGCCCGATTCCATCGAACGCCTGCATCGACTCGATCATCGACGCGGCCAGCTCCCGGATCTCCGGCGTAACAGCGGGTACCGGCTTCGCCTTTTCGCGCAGAACCGGATCGCCGACGGTATGGACGACGTAACGTTTCTTATTCTTGAAAAACATAGATTTCCACTCCATGCAATGCTGTTGATTAATGTACATCCCGACGGAAACTCTGTCAACCGGCGCAGGGAGGAAAAAGCGGAAAAAGCCGGTCAGGAGCGGGTTTCTGCAGCGTCGCGCACATACCACTCCGGCGTGATGCCGAGGCGGCCGATCTTGTAGTGGATCACCCGGGGGGAGAGGCCGAGGCCGCGCGCCGCCGCCGACATGTTGCCGTAGTTGCGCTTGAGTGCTTCAACGATCAGTTCGCGCTCGTAGGAGTTGACCAGCGTGTTGAACGAAGCAGCCCCCTCCGGCAGCAGTTCCGAACCGGACTCCCTGCCGGTCTGGAGCGACGGCGGCAGATTGTAGCCGTGAATGCAGTCGGCGGCGGCGGTCAGCACCGCGCGCTCGATGCAGTTCTCCAGCTCGCGGACATTGCCGGGCCAGTGATAGCTCATGAGCATGTTGATCGCCGGGGTCGAAAGGCGTTTGACCTTCTTGCCGTAACGGAGATTGTGCTTCTCTATAAAATGCTCGGCAAGCAGAATGATGTCCCCGCGCCGCTTGCACAGATCCGGCATCATGATCGGGAAGATGTTCAGCCGGTAATAGAGGTCCTCACGGAACTTTTTCTGCTGCATGAGCTCCTCCAGATTGCGGCTGGTCGCGGCGAGAAACCGCACATTCGATTTCAATTCGACGTTGCTGCCCACCCGCGAAAAGGTGCGCTCCTGAATGAAGCGCAGAAGTTTCACCTGCGTGGTGAGCGAGAGGTCGCCGATCTCGTCGAGGAAGAGCGTCCCGCCGTCGGCGGCCTCGGCGCGCCCGATCCGGCGGCTGGTGGCGCCGGTGAAAGCCCCCTTCTCGTGGCCGAAAAGTTCGCTCTCCACCAGATTCTCCGGCAAAGCGGCACAGTTGAGCGTCACGAAGGGCTTGTCCTTGCGGCAGGAGAGTTCGACGATTGCGCGGGCAACCAGCTCCTTGCCGGTGCCGGAACTGCCGCGGATCAGCACCGTCGCATCGCTCGGCGCCACCTGCCGGATCAGTTCATAGATGTTCTGCATGCAGCGGCAGTTGCCGACCAGTTTGCCGGGATTGCCGGTGAGCATGTTGC
>CAZPWP010000012.1:0-15921 GCA_964590295.1 uncultured Victivallis sp. | reverse complement strand
CCCGCCTTTTTATTTCAGTCGCTCATGCAAAAGCATTCCACCGCTTGATTATCAATGGAAAATTTGATAATAGATGGTACATGACTGCAAGGCAAGGCACTTTTAACGAAAGAAATCCTGCAAAATGACGATCAGGAGTGATACACGAAAGGAGCGGCGGGGAGATTTGTTCCAACCCTTGTTGCGCGATGTTGTTTCCCCGCGCCATGCGATGGTGGAACTTGCCGATGCAATGGATCGGCAGGGCTTTGAAGACGGCTTGTCGGGAAGCTTTTGTGCAGATAACGGTCGTCCCCTCCTTGTCCAGTTCGTCTGATGGTCGCGTTGCATACTCTGAAATCCGCTTTGCGGCAAGCGTCCAAAATCCCTGGATTTGAACCGGAAATGGCGATTTGCGATCCCGGTTGCCGCGGCCGCAATTAGGAAGGCGGGTGCGACGTTCCAATCGTGAATCGATTTTGAAAACGGGCATCGCGTTCTCTCCGCCGCCGGCGGAACCGGCGATCGGACATTGTGAAAGCGAACATAGGATGGATCGCAGTCAACTGCGCGGCAGCCCGGGCGCTCAACAATCACCCCGGCGTCTCTCGCGGGAACATGCGCACCGGATTCTGACGATCGCCTATGAGATGGGCGACTGCGGTTCTCTTGAGAAGCGGATTGCGGTTCTGCTGCCGCACACAGCCATTCCGCTGTTCTGGTATTCCATGTCTCTGCTGAACGCGATTCGGGAAGAGCTGCTCAAACCTCAGCTTCTGCTGGAGTCTGTCTTTGCCGATCAGGCGGAGAAGATGCTTGAATGAAGCATTTCCGGAATTCTCTCTTTCGAGTTTCTCAATAACAGCCCGGGGGAACTCGGTGAGATTGTTCCGCTGGTCTGCATCAACTCGTTTCCTGCGATTTCGCAGGATGTTCGCCCGGTCTCCTCCCACGTGGCGCAGGGAATCGCCCGGGCGGTCATTCTGCTGCACTCCTGCGCTCATCGGAAAATCGATCTCTTCCTGAGCGGGAACCACAGACCCGCCACACCAGAGAGGAGGAGGCCGCCTTTGTGGAACAGTGCGAACATTACGGCATGGAATATGAAATCGGCCCCGACCGCCGGAAAATCAGAAGAGAATATTGCCGTTACGGTTCCGTCAAGACCCTTGTGGAGAGCGGCGTAACCGCAATCATCGCCAACGGGGAGTCGGAATCCGGCGAAGTGCTGGCTGGAATACGTTTCTGCGGGAAAGTTGTGCCGCGCGACCTTTCGTTGATCTGCCGGGAAGTTCCATCCTTCCGCGGATTTCCGGACCCGCCGCTCACGACGATTTCGCAGGATTTTCCCCGGCCGGCTTCCCCGCCTTCGACCTGCTCGACCGAATCGCCCACAGGGAGAATTCCCTCTTTTCGACTCCGGTTGACTGCCTGCTGACCGAACGGAACTCCGTCACCGTTCCTCCGCCGGACCGGTGATTTGACGGCGGGTTTTTCCGCAAAAAACGCGGCGGCGGATTTGCAATCCCCCGGGAACGCGTTATAGTAGTCCCGTGCAGAATCCGCAACCGTCCGCCGGTGAGAACGACGGGGGCTGATTTTGATTTGAAGGAGAATACTTCTATGGCGAATACTCTGAAAATCCACGACGTAACCCTTTTCTCCGCCCTGAATGCCGAAGTGAAGATCGACGGCAAATGGCTCCCGATCGAAGAGTGTGCGGCGGCAAACCTTGAACTTGCCGACGCGGAACGCCGCTGCGATGGATATTTCTGGAAACGGCTGACGCTGACCAACCGTACCGGCCGGGAGCTCCGGCTCGGCGGCTTCCGCTGGCGGCAGACCGGCGCTCACGCCGATTTCCTCAGCACGCCCGGCAAACGGTTCCGCTTCTACAAGGGCGGCTGGATGATGGCGAGCGTCTGCGGTTCGGTCCGTTACGGGGAGCCCGACTTCGCGCTCGACCCCGGCTACAAGAAGTTCGCGGTTTCGGCTCCTGACGAGTACGACGGGGAGCGCCCCAACCGGTTCTTCGCCGACAACGTCATCGTGCTGAACGACTCCGCCACCGGCAACTCGCTGCTGGCCGGCTTCATCAGTTCCGCCGACCTCTTCGGCCGCTTTCTGGTCGAACTCGACGAGGGGGGCATTTACAATTTCTCGATGATCAACGACGCCGACGATCGTATCGTCTCGCCGGGGGAGAGTGTCTGTTCCGAAGAGCTGGCGCTGCTGTTCGGGCAGGACGGCTACGGGCTGCTCGAACAGTTCGCCGACCTCTGGGGAACGCGGATGAAGGCGCGCCGCCCCACCGGCAAGGTGCCGACCGGATGGTGCAGCTGGTACTATTACTTCTCCAACGTGACCGAGGCGGACATCCTCGAGAACGCCCGTTATCTCGCCGCCCACCGCGACGAATATCCGCTCGAATACCTGCAGCTCGACGACGGCTATCAATCGGCCCTCGGCGACTGGCTGGTCTGCAACGAAAAGTTCCCGCACGGGCTGGAGTATCTCGCCGGCGAGATCCGCAAGGCGGGATTTAAACCCGCGATCTGGTTCGGGCCGTTCATGGTCGAAACGAAATCCGAACTTTTCCGGCTTCATCCCGACTGGATGATTCAGGATTCGCACGGCAATCCCCGCCTCGCCTTCGAGTGGCGGGAAAAGAGTCCGGTCGCGGTGCTTGACGGAACCAATCCGGCGGTGCAGGAGCATTTCCGCAAACTGTTCGCCGAGGTCCGGCGGATGGGATTCGAATATGTCAAGCTCGACTTCATGATGCTTGCCTCCGCGGTGCGCGACGGGGTTCTCTTCGATCGCAAGGCGACCCGGGCGCAGGCGTTGCGCCGGGGACTCGCCGCGATCCGCGAAGGCTTCGGTGACGACGGGTTCATACTCGGATGCACCATTCCGCTGGGGCCCGCAGTCGGGCTGGTCGACGGCGAGCGGGTCGCCACCGACATCACTCCCTACTGGAAGCCCGAGCGTAAATATTACGCCGAAGCGCCGACCGTGCCGAACGTCTGCCGCAACATCATCAACCGCTGCTACATGAACCACCGGCTCTGGATCAACGATCCGGATACGCACATCGCCCGGGTCGACAACAACAAGCTCACGCAGAATGAGGTGGAGCTCTGGAGCTGTGCGGTCCGGCTCGCCGGCGGCATGCTGCTGCTCAGCGACCGCTTCGAAACCCTGACGCCGGAACGGGCGCGTTTCTCGCGCTGGCTGCTCGCCGATCCGGATGCCTACGAGACCCGTCCGCTGGACTTCTTCGAGCACAGTACGCCGACCATCTGGCTCGGCACTCACCGCCGCACCGGGGAACGGGTGCTCGGTTTCTTCAACTTCGAGGATGTGCCGCAGATTCTCACGGTTGATCTCGGGAAGCTGTCGGATACGCCGGTGCGGCTGGTGGATGTGCTGGACGGCGGGAAACTCGGTGAATTTTCCGGCGAATTCGCGATCAATGTGCTCGAACACAGCTGCCGGCTGCTCCGGCTTGTCTGAACCGCTGAGAAGGGCCGGGAGACGGAAAAACCGTCCTCCGTTTTTCCGCTCCCCCGGAGTGGCGGGGGGGGGGCAGGAATGGCGACAGCTCACAACCCGTTCCGGAAAACTCTTCCGGCGCGGGAAGCTGTCGGTCGCTCCCGTTGCTGCCGCTTCAGAAACTCAGGACGGCGCCGCGCAGTTCCGCCGGGCGGTAGAGAATGCGAAGCGCTCCCGCTTTGTCGATGTAGAGCGATTTCACCGCGCGGTCGAATTTGCGGAATTGCGGATCAGTGCGGCGCTTGCGCAGTTCCGCTGCCGCGAAATGTTCCACCGCCCAGGCGGGAACCGGAAGACGGCCGAGCCGGAAGCGGCGGAACTCCAGGTCGAGCCATTCGCCCTCCTTCTCCGGAATCACCGTCATCGAAAGCCGGATCACGCCGCCGAAGAGCCAGCGCAGCGGGGTGACGACCGGTACCGTCAGTTCCAGGGCTCCGTCGCGGAGGCGCGGTTCATAATAGCGCGGCGGCAGAGTCGGGGAGGAGAGGAAGAGCGAAGTGAGCGCAAAGCCGTTGTCGGCGATGCGCAGGAGCGAATCGAGCTTTTCCGGTGTCAGGAGCAGTTCCGACTCCTCCGGCTTTCCCTGAAACACCTCCTTCGTGATCCGCAGCAGCAACTCATTCTGGAAGGCGATATCATCGGCCGAAAGCGGAGACGGCGGCAGCTCCGGCAGCGGCGTGAACAGCAGTGCCGCGAGGAGAGTCAGGCAGAGCAGGATTCCGGCGAATCCGGTGCCGAACCAGAGCAGAAAACGGGCAGTCCCGCCGCTTCCGGCTCCCTTCGCGCTCCTGCCGGCGGCCCGTTTGACCGCCGCCGAGGCCCGCTTGACGGGACTTTCTTTTCTGCCGGACGCCTTCGCCATCGCTTACACTCCGGTCTGCGGGGCGGTGAACACTGCCGGCCGGATGTACGCCAGATCGGTCAGATCGTTGTCGTAGGCATGATAGCGGGCGCGGATGAGCGCGGTGAAGTCAGGTGTCTCCACCGGAAGCACCTGCCGCAGCACCGCTTCATCGAGGAGCAGCCCGAGTGCCGGGAGTTCCGCTGCCGCGGCGACGAGGTGTTCCGCCGGAGGCGTGGCGAAAAACTCCTTCGCCTGCTTCCGGTTGAGCACATGTTCTTTCTTCGTCGGAACCGGTTCGCCGTTGCGCAGCACCATCCCGAAATAGATCAATTCATGGTTGCGGCCGTCGAAAAGACAGCCGATCTTCTCCCCCTCGGCGGCGGGTGCCTGCACCGCATAGGCGGCCGCGGTGGGAATGCAGCGGGTCTCCGCTCCGGCTTTTCCGAAGGTCCACCCGGCCACCAGCGCGGCGGCGAGCCGCATCCCGGTGAAACTGCCCGGACCGGAACCGACGCTCCAGCGGGCGATATTGTTGACGCCAAGCCCGAGTGCGGCGAGTTCCTCTTCAATCCAGGGCGCGAGTGCGGCGGAATCTCTTCCCCGCATCGGCCGGGTGCGCGCAAGCAGCACCTCATCGTTGCGCATCAGGGCAAATCCGGCAACGCGGCCGGCCAGATCGACGGCTGCGGAAAGCAGTTCGCTCATTTTGTCCTGCACTCCGCCAGAATCCGCCCGGCCAGCTCTTCCGAACTCATCCGGGGGCGCTCCGAAATCACCCGGTCGCGGGAAACTACCACTTCGCCGGGCATGGAACGCAGATTGTAGACTCCGCCCATCGAGTAGCAGTAGGCACCGGCGTTGCCGATGGCGAGGATGTCGTATTCCCGGATCTCCGGCAGCTCCCGCTGTTCCGCGAACCGGTCGCCGGTTTCGCAGATGTTGCCGCAGACGTCGTACACCTCCGGTTTCCCCTGCGGATTGCTGAGGTTCCAGATCTGGTGGAAGGCGCCGTAGAGCACCGGCCGGATCAGCTGCGGGAAGCCGGAGTCGCATCCGGCGATCAGGCGGCTGCGGTTGCGCTTGAGCGTGTTGACTTCGGTCAGGAGATATCCCGCCTCCGCGACCATGTATTTGCCGGGTTCGAAACACATCGCGAGCTCTTCGCCGCGCTCCTTGCAGAACTCCCGGAAGCGGCGGGCGATCTCCGCGCCCATCGACACGTAGTCGATCCGCTTCTCATCCGGACGGTAGGGGACCTTGAAGCCGCCGCCGAAGTCGAGAAATTTGAGGTCGGGGAAGTTCTCCTTCGTGGCGATCCGCATCAGGTGCTCCATGCTCTGATAGACCGATTCCGCATGCTGGAGGCCGCTGCCGGTGTGCTCGTGCAGGCCGCCGATCCGGAATTTCCCTTCGCGGACGATCTCCAGCACCTCATCGACCGACTCCAGCAGGATGCCGAATTTGGTCAGGTCGCCGCCGGTCATGGTCTTTTCGCTGTCGCCGTCGCGGACATCCGGGTTGAAGCGCAGGCAGAGGTCAAGCCCCGGATGGCTCTTCGCCAGCTTGCGCAGCCGCGAGAGCGAACCGATGTTCATCATCACGCCGGTGGCGAGCACCTCTTCGACCTCCGCATCGGTCATGTTGTTGGCGGTGTAGATGATCTTCTCCGGAGAGAATCCGAGCTTGAGGGCGAGATGCACCTCGCCGGGACTGACGGTGTCCAGCCCGGCCCCGGCGTCACGCAGCAGCGTGAGCAGCGCCGGATTGTAGTTCGCCTTCAGCGCGTAATGGATGCGGAGGCGCTCCCACGGAATGAAACGGAAGAGGTCGTGATAACGCTCCACGACCATATCCCCGTCATAGACGAAGAGCGGCGTACCGTATTCCGCCGCCAACTTCAGCAGAAATTCGCGATCCGGCATGAGATACCTCAATAGGTCGAAATGACCGCGAGCAGTTCCAGCGGCTCGTCGCCGATCGAACGGATCGCATGCCCGTTGCCGTTGCCGGTCAGAATGGTGTCGCCGACGTTGAGTTCGACGATTTCACCGTTGTCGTCGGCCTCCGCCTTGCCGCGGATCACGACAAAGGTCTCCTCTTCGGCATCGTGCGGATGAAAGCCGATGGAGCAGCCCGGTTCGAGGGTCAGCTTTGCAAACATGCGGTTCCGGGAACGCATTTCACTGTTCGGTTCCCAGAAATGTTCAATCTTCACGGTGCCGTGCCCGCCGCGCATCTCGTTGCGCAGTTCAGTGCGGAATTCTCCGTTTCTGCGGATCATGGATCAATCCTCCTGTTGCTTTAGACGGCCGAAAATGTTGCCGTATTTCTGTTCATTGAGCGCTTCGACATAGGCGCTGATCTTGGTTTCGGTGCTGCAGGGATCGATGGTGGTGTCGACGCAGTCGCCGTCGAGCACCAGCAGCGGAATCGCCGCTTTGTTGAGCTCCTCGCGCAGATGCTTGATGAAGGAACTGTCCGCCATCGAGCAGCGGCCGAAGCCGTGGTTGTAGAGGATGCAGCCGTTGTAGTGGACGTTTTTCGCCCCTTCGACGATGGAACGGACCCGCAGCGCGGGATCCATGAAGCCGACCGTCAGGATCTTCTTCGCCAGCGTCCGGTAGGGATCGTCGATGTCCAGCGGCTCCCAGCCGATGAAGTTCACCTCTTCAAAGACGATCGGCGCACGGCATTTGACCTCCACATAGTCGAGCAACGAACTGTCATAGAAGGGCGGCAGGTGGAGCCAGAGCAGCCGGTGGGTGTCCTCCAGCTTGACCGAGTCGCCGATCTCATCGCGGATCTGCAGCAGCTCCTCGTAGAGCCGTTTCTGGATCTCTGTGAGTTCGGGACGCCCCCAGAGCTGGCTGAATATCGAGGCGAAATAGATCGCCTGCCCGCCGCGGATCAGCGGCGGGCTGTTGTAACGCAGCTCATTGCAGAGCAGGGAATAATGGCGGGCGTCGTTGGCGTTGGCGCACGCTTCGGAGAGTTTCTTCAGATTCATCTTGAGCCCGAGCGCCTTCTCCATCAGAAAGACCGAGCGCTCCAGCTCCTCGGCGAGATGTTCGACGGAAATGTCGTTGCCGGTGCCGACCGCCGGAGTCTGCAGCGAGAAGAAACGGTCCTCGATGCCGTAGCTGCGGGCAAGGTCGCGGAAAATCCGCTCCCCCTGCTGGCAGGGCTGCGAGGTGGAGACGCTGAATGCCGGGGACGGCAGCTGCACCCCTTCCAGCACTCGCAGGAAGGAGCAGGTTTCGCCGGAAAATCCCTTGCAGGCCGCTTTGTCGAACGCCCTTTTCACCTTGCGCTGACTGCGGGCGAAGAGCGCCGCGTAGGTCTCCAGCGTCAGCGAGCGGGCGCCGAGCGCGTTGAGCACTTCGCTCGGGAAGAAGAGGTTGCGCCAGACCAGCGGTTTCCTGCCATGGCCGAGGAAATCCTTTCTGGTGGCGCGGGCGCGCAGGTCGACCGAGGCGAGATGGCGGGTCGGCGGCGGCAGCCCGGCTTCCGGATCAAGCCTCCCCTTGAGCGTGGAGAACTGCAGTGCGAGGCAGGCGGCGCCGAGCGCGCCCATCACGCCGTGAAACTCCGGGATGATGATGTTGTTGCCGGTGATCTCCTTGAGGTAGTAGGCGACCGCGCGGTTGTAGGCGACGCCGCCCTGGAAGACGATGTCGCCCCGGTAGCCGAGGAAGAGCTCGCCGACGCCGGACATGATCGTGCGCGCCTGCGCCCGGCAGGCGCCGCCGATGATGTCTCCCATCGGGAAACGGTTTTTGAACTTGTTGATCGAGGTGGCCGAGAGCACGGCGCAGACCGAGGAGAATTCGAGGTTGCTGTCGTAGTTGACCCGGTCGGCCATCTGATCGATCGGCACGTTGAGCTTGGCGGCGACGCTGTCGAGGAAGGCGCCGGTTCCGGCGGCGCAGATGCCGCTCATCTTGTAGTTCCACATGCGCATGTCTTCATTGAAAACCATCGCCTTGCTGTCCTGCCCGCCAACATCGAGGATCGCCTTGCAGTCTGGGTAGTAGTGGCGGGCGCCGGCGACGTGCGCGGTCACTTCGCTCACCCGGAAGTCGTAGGGAACGAAGTCGGCGGTATCTTCGACGATCTGGCTGCCGGTGACGACCGTGCAGGTGATCTGCTCGATCCCGGTCAGGCCGGCGTCGAGCAGGAACTTGTCCACCGTCTGGCGGAGGCGTCCGAAATTGCAGGCGCCGCATTTTGCACAGACACCGGCGCACCGGACCCGGCCGGTGTCCACCGGTTTGGTGCGCTGGTAGAGGGTCTGGCGGACTTTGCCGCGTTCATTCATCAGAACGGCTTTGAATGTGGTTGAGCCGATATCGATGCCGAGGTACAAATTTTCCATAAGCGGGACCAATCTCTCTTGCCGGATGCGGTTACCTGCTGTCCTGCAACAGATTAAACCATGCCGGGCAGGGGTTCTCCTTTGCTGTTCGTAATTATTAATATACACCCGGAGGCGAGTTTTTGCCAATATCCTTTGTTTAAAAACTGGAAAATCGACCGATTTGCGGTTATCTTAAATATTTCCGATTGATAAATTGCAGGGATTCTCATGAAGAAGAGTTTTGAAGAGCGGCTGATCGAGTGTTCCGGGCCGGAGGAGCTCAAGAGTGCGAAGCAGCTGTTGAAGAATAACCGGATCATCGGTGCGTGGCGCGCCGTCGACGGCAGATTGTGTGGTCGTTTCCGCGTCGGCGCGGTGACGACCGATGTCCGGGTGCGGACCGGAGATGTGCCGTCCGGCGAGTGCAGCTGCGGCGGTTGCGGAAACGGAAAAGCGCTTTGTGAACACGCCGTCGCGCTGCTGATGTACTCCGGCAGGTTCCGCGGTCCGTCATTCCAGTCGCTGCGCGAGGAGGAATCCAGTTACTACGGCGGGTTGAAGCGGGAGAGTCTGCCGAAGCTGGTCAGCCGTGCCCGGACGCCGCTGGCGGTGCTGACGATCGAAGCGGTTTCGGCGTTTCCGCACGTGCCGAGCAAGTGGGAGAACGCGGTGCTCGCGGTGAAGCTCCGGACCGCCGACCGCGAATATCTCGGCAACCTCAATAACCTCCGCCAGCTGTACTTCGACAAATCGCTGACGGTGACGTTGAAACTCGAGCACTTTTCGCTGCACGACCAGCAGATCATCCGGTTTCTGGCGATCAACGGAGAAGCGGAGAACTCCCAGATCCTGCTCAATGCCGAATTGACGGCGGAGTTTTTTCATTGCCTGGTCGGTTTCCCTCGTTTTATCC
Source organism: uncultured Victivallis sp. (assembly GCA_964590295.1). Lineage (GTDB taxonomy): Bacteria > Verrucomicrobiota > Lentisphaeria > Victivallales > Victivallaceae > Victivallis. The sequence continues at coordinate 6,273 of CAZPWP010000012.1, read as the reverse complement.
GGGAGGGGAAGCGGCTTCAGGTGCGGGGGAATGCCGCCGAGGCGGTGCTGCTCAGGCAGGAGACCCGGAACGGAGTCCGGCTTTCTCCCGGAATCCGGGTGGAGGGGGCGGCGCTGCCGACCGCCGGAGCCAAGGTGATTACCGGCCGTTCCGGCTGCTGGATCGGGCGGGCAGGGGAGTATTTCTTCATTCCGGCCACCTGTGAGATCAGCTGGCTGCGCAATTTCTTCCGTTCCGGAGTGCAGGGGCCGCCGGAGGGGGTGACGGTGGAGGAGTTTCTCCGCACTTTCCCGCTGCCGGTGGTGCCGGCGGGCAGCTTCGAACTGGAGACCCGCGAGGCGGGCGTGCTGCTGAACGGATCCTTCCCCGCGCCGGATGAATTCCTCCTGGAAATCGATTACCTCTACGTTTCGGCAGGGCATCGGGTGCTGAAGCAGCCCGGCTCCGGGTATCTGGTCCGGGAGGGCGATCACTTCTGGAAGCGCGATGAGGCATTGGAACACGAATTCGAGCACGAGGTCGCGCTCTTCGGATTTGAACGGACCGACCGTGAGGCGGTTCTGCGCGGCGCGGATCGGATCGGCGCCTTTCTCGATTGTGCGCTGCCTGAGATGCTGCAGGCGCGCCCCGGCCTCGCCCTCGGCGGGACACTCGCCCGGATGATCCGCGGCTGCGCAGGCGTGCCGGAACTCGAACTGCACTGCCGTCTCTCCTGCGTTGGCGGCGATAGCTATGTGGTGAGTTACGAACTCTCCGGCGACGGGGTTCCCGCCGACTGGAAACGCTGTGTGGAGACTGCGCGGGATGGGATCGGGTTTCTGGCGCTCTCCGGGGCGGGGCTGGTCAAGATCAGTGTGCCATTGGCCGGATTTTTCGCGGCGGCTCCGACTGTGCTGCGCAACCACGATCCCGTCGCCCGGACCTTTGAAGTGCCGTTTTTTGCGGCGGGATACTACACCCATCTGGTGCGGCAGATTCCGGAGGCACTGGTGCCGGAGATCGCCGCCGGGCCGGAGATGCCCGCTCGCGGCGGCCTGGAGGCGCCGGACTTCCGTTTCACCGGCAAACTGCGCAGCTATCAGGCGGAGGGGGTGCACTATCTGCAATGGATGACCGACCGTAACTTCAACGTGATTCTCGCCGACGAGATGGGGCTGGGCAAGACGGTTCAGCTGCTGGCGCTGCTGGCGTCGCGCAAACTGCGCGAGATGCCGCCGGCGCTGATTGTCTGTCCGGCGTCGCTGGTGACCAACTGGGAACGCGAAGCGCACCGTTTCGTGCCGGAGTTCCGGGTGGCGGCGCCGCAGGGGGCGGAGCGTGATGAGTTGTTCAGGCGGGGCGGGGCGCCGGAGTACGATCTTCTGATTCTCTCCTACGCGGCGGCCCGGCTGTGCGCGGAGAAGCTCCGCCACCGCAAATTCAGCTATCTGGTGCTCGACGAGGCGCAGCACATCAAGAATCCGGGTTCCTCGAATGCGAAGAACTGCAAGAGCATCGAGGCGCGGCACCGGATTGTTCTCTCCGGCACACCGCTGGAAAACTCGCCGGAGGACCTCTGGAGCATCATGGACTTCCTGCAGCCGGGAATGCTTGGCACGCTGCCCGCCTTCCGGCGCGCCTATGCGGACATCCGGGAGAATCCGGCGCGGCGCGAGGATCTGGCGGTCCGGGTGGGGCCGTTCATCAAGCGGCGGACCAAGGCGCAGGTCGCGCCCGACCTGCCGCCGAAGTTGGAACTTGCGCTCTGCTGCGACATGGAGCCGGAGCAGCGTGCCCTCTACGAGAAGGTGCGCGAAGAGGGGCGCGCCATGCTGCGCGACTACCGTCCGGGGGATGTCCGGAAGAATGCGGCGATCTTCACGACGCTGCTGCGGCTGCGCCAGATCTGCTGTCATCCGGCGCTGTTGCCGGAGGGAGCGGGGCAGGGGGTGCCGTCGGCGAAGACCGAACTTCTTTCCGAACTCTTGCACGAGAATCTTGACAGCGGTCACAAGATGCTTCTTTTCAGCCAGTTCACCAGTTTGCTCGGACTGCTGATTCCGGAGCTGGAGAAGGAGAAGATTCCGTTTGAATACCTCGACGGCGCCACGCGGAACCGGCAGCAGCGGGTGGATCACTTCAACAGCTCGCCGGAGATTCCGCTCTTTCTGCTGAGTTTGAAGGCGGGGGGGACCGGATTGAACCTGACCGCGGCGGATACGGTGATCATCTACGATCCATGGTGGAATCCGGCGGTGGAGCTTCAGGCGGCCGACCGGACCCACCGCATCGGGCAGACCAAACCGGTGAGCACGCTCAAGCTGGTGGTGCGCGATTCGATCGAGGAGAAGATTCTCGAACTGCAGGAGAAGAAGCGGGAGATTTTCGATTCGCTGATCGACGGCGCGATGGAGAACCTCTCGATCGAAGACCTGAAATTCCTGCTGGAGTAGGCGGCGAGGGAAAGGCTGTATGCGGAAGGAAAAGCCTTTCCCGCAGGGTTGCTTATCCGAGGAGAAATTCTGTCGGAAATCCGTGTTCTCCCGGTTGAGCCGCCGGTCGTTCGGGAAGCTTGAATCCGGAGGGAATCTCCCCGCCCGTGCTTTGAGGAGCCAAAGGGAGAATTCATTCGTTCGCGGAAATGATTTCCCAGACTTTCCGGATATAGCGGAGCCAATCTTTTTGAAATTGGCTCTCCTGAAAAAAAGTGTCGTTTCCGGCAGTTTTTTTCAGTTAAAGTGTTGAAAAAAGCAAAGTGGCGCGATATTTTAATGGAAAATTGCTGTGTCTTTCTGAACAGGGCCTGTTTCCGGGCTGTCTGCAACGCATGTTCGGGCGACCGGGAACCCGTAGACGGAGAAATAGAAAATGAAGTATGATTTTACCCAGTATGTGACCAAGGATTCCGTGATGGCGCTCGACGGCCGGAACAAACTCGAGGTCGTGGACCAGCTCATCACCCGGGCGGCGGATTTGACGAAGCTCAGCCGCGACGTCATCTTCCGACTCACTTGGAAACGGGAGCAGATGATGACCACCGGTGTCGGCGGCATGCTCGCACTGCCCCACATCCGCGTCAACGACATCAACCATCCCTACGTCATCATCGGTGTCTGCGAAAACCCGATCGAAGACTATCAGGGGCAGGACGATCAGCCGGTCCGGGTCATCGTCTTCACCGTCGCCCCCGACGAGAACCAGGAAGCCTACCTTCAGCTGCTCTCAAGCATTTCGCGCCGGCTGCGCAACCCGGCCCTGATCGAAGAGCTGATCGCCAACGTCTCGGCGCCAGCCCGAATTCTCGACATCATCCAGCGGGAAGATGCCTGACCGGCGGAGGGGAAAGCAGTCATGAGCAGTATAACCAGCGAACTCGGCGCCAAAGCGCAGATCGACTTTCATTGTTTTAACCCGGAATGCGAAGGGGTGGTCAAATTCAACCTCGTCGATATCGCCGGTCGCGATTTCCAGGCGGTCTGTCCGAAGTGCCACCGCCCCTACGCGCTCGATGCGGCGCTGAAGGACAAACTCGGCCGGATGCTGGAACTCATCGTCGCCATCCGGCACGCGGAAGACATTCTCGGCGACAGCAACGTCTCGGTCAATGTCGCAGGCGGTGAGGTGAAGATTCCGTACGCACTCCTTCTGACGCGTCTGAATACCCTCATCACGCTCGAAGTCGGTGACCGCAAGGTCGATTTCCACCTCTGGGTGGAGCCCTCTTCGCCGGATACATTCCGCTGAACGTCAGCATAAGCAAAACGGTGGATGCGTCGACAGGCGGCGGGCGCCGGTGTCGTTTTCGGGAGGGGAGTTCCCGGAAGCAGTTGAATTGTATTGAACACCATGAGAGATAAAGGAGAAACGGTCATGACAGAGCAGGAAATCATCCGGATCCTGGAAGAATCCGGCGCGTTGCTCACCGGTCACTTTCAACTTCGCAGCGGGCTGCACAGCAACCGCTTCTTCCAGGCTGCGCTGCTGCTCCAGTATCCCGACAAGGCGGAGACCGTCTGCCGCTTCCTTGCCGACCAGTTCCGCGGCGAGAAGATCGACGCGGTCATCAGTCCCGCGGTCGGCGGCCTGATCGTCGGGCAGGAGGTCGCCCGCGCCCTTGGTTGCCGCGCCATTTTCGCGGATAAGGAGGACGGGCAGCTCGTTCTCAAGCGCGGTTTCACCATTCAGCCCGGCGAGCGGATCCTCGTCGCCGAGGATGTAGTCACCAAGGGCGGCCGCGTCCAGCAGACCATCGATCTCGCCCGCAGCTTCGGCGCGGACATCGTCGGAATCGCGGTGATCGTCGACCGTTCCGGCGGCGATGCGAAGTTCGACGTCCCGTTCAAGAGCGCGCTCAAACTGTCGCTGCCGACCTTCCCGCCGGAAGAATGCCTCCTGTGCAAAGAGGGCAAACCGGTCGAGCGCCCGGGGTCGAAATAAGATGCTGAATCAAATCCTGAAAGCCATTTTCGGCACCAAGTCGCAACGCGACCTCAAGAAGATGCTCCCGTTGGTCCGCCGGATCAACCAGCTGGAGGAGGAGTATCAGAAGCTCTCCGACGAGGAGCTGCAGGCCAAGACACCTGAATTCAAGCAGCGCCTCGCCAACGGAGAGACCCTCGACGATCTCCTCTGCGAAGCCTTCGCCGTCGTCAAGAACGCCTGCCGCCGCATGGTCGGCAGAGAGGTTGAAGTGTGCGGCCAGAAGCAGGTCTGGGACATGGTCCCCTTCGACGTCCAGCTCACGGGCGGCATCGCGCTCCACCGCGGCGGCATCGCGGAGATGGCCACCGGCGAAGGCAAAACTCTCGTCGCAACCATGCCGCTCTACCTCAACGCCCTCACCGGACGCAACTGCCAGCTGGTCACGGTCAACGACTACCTCGCGCTGCGCGACTCCACCTGGATGGGCACGATCTATACCTTTCTCGGACTGACCGTCGGCTGTCTCCAGAATCAGCAGCCGCCCCATGTCCGCCGCGAACAGTACGCCTGTGACATCACCTACGGCACCAACAGCGAGTTCGGTTTCGACTACCTGCGCGACATGGGCATGGCCACCGAGGCTTCCCAGCTGGTGCAGCGAGACCATTACTACGCGATCATCGACGAAATCGACAGCATCCTGATCGACGAGGCGCGGACCCCGCTGATCATCTCCGGCCCGGTGCCGATGTCGACCCACCAGTTCGACAAACTTCAGCCGCTGGTCGCCGACCTCTACAACCGGCAGAACCTGCTCTGCTCGCGGCTGGTCCGCGAGGCGCGCGCGGAACTCTCGAAGGAAGATCTTTCCGCTGAGCAACGTGAAGAGGCGCTGCTGAAGCTGCTTCAGGTGAAGTTCGGGCTGCCGACCCATAAACAGCTGCTCCACGTGCTCGAAGACGGCGAGATCGTCAAGGAACTGGAGAAGCTCGAGCTGCGTGTCCGCAGCGACGCCAACCGGGGGATGCTGCAGGAGGTGCAGGCGGTGCTCTACTTCTCGATCGACGAGAAGACCAACGAGGCGGATCTCACCGAACTCGGCCGCAAGACACTGTCGCCTGCCGATCCGGATGCGTTCATCATGCCCGATCTGCTCGGCACCATCAACCAGATCGACACCGACGACTCGCTCACTCCCGAGGAGAAGACGACGAAGCGGAACGCCTTCCAGGCGGAATTTGCCGACAAGAGCGAACGGCTTCACGATCTTTCGCAGCTGCTGAAGGCCTACTGCCTCTTCGAGAAGGACGTCAACTACGTCGTTCAGGAGGGCAAGGTGATGATCGTCGACGAACACACCGGCCGTCTGATGCCGGGGCGCCGCTTCTCCGACGGGCTTCACCAGGCGCTTGAAGCCAAGGAAAACGTCGAGATCGAGCAGGAAACCCAGACGATGGCAACCATCACCATCCAGAACTACTTCCGCATGTACGAGAAGCTTGCGGGCATGACCGGTACCGCCGAAACCGAAGCGGCGGAGTTCCACCAGATCTACAAGCTTGACGTCATGGTCATCCCGACCAACCGTCCCTGCATCCGCAAGGACGAGAACGATTCGATCTTCAAGACCAGGCGCGAGAAGTTCAACGCGATTCTCAAGGATGTGGAGGAGCGCCACAAGAAGGGGCAGCCGGTTCTGCTCGGAACGATTTCGGTGGAAGATTCCGAAATTCTCTCCCGCATGCTCAAGTTGCGGCGCATTCCGCACAACGTGCTCAACGCGAAGAACCACCAGCACGAAGCGGAAATCATCGCCAGCGCCGGTCAGCCCGGCGCCGTGACCGTCGCCACCAACATGGCCGGACGCGGTAC
>CAZPWP010000011.1:15997-17011 GCA_964590295.1 uncultured Victivallis sp. | reverse complement strand
CCGCAACATGCAGCGCGGAACAGGAGATTCCATTCCGATCGCGAAGTCGCTCCGCGAGCATTGATTTGCTCTGATTTATAATAGCACATGGAATTCTATTTTTCAAGTCCATAAGGATTTCTCCTCATCTCTTCCTCAAGGAATCCCTGGAAGTTCTCGGTTGATCGTTTCCGGAAATTCCATGGTTCATTTTGAATGCATGGAAAGTTCACTCCAGAAACAATCTTCGCCTTCACAAGATTTGGGACAAAACCCTTCTTTTCCTTCCATCAGCGAATGCGGCCTTAATATAATACGCCCCTCTCCATTTGTAAATATCACGGGATAAGTTCCCAGGGATTGTCGTCGGCGTTTTCCGAGGAGATGAGCCGGTGCGCGTAAATCTCCGCCGAACTCCTGCCGGGAACGGCGAAGACATGCCCATCCACGAAGAGCACATTGCAGCTGGTTCCGTGAATCGGTGTGAGAGCACCGTCCCAGGTGTTGCTCGGCGTCGAGGAGCGCAATGAGACGTGCGGGGAGAGATTGTCGGAACGGAAACAGTCACCACCGTAGATTTTCCGGGAGGCTTTGGGAACGCGCGACAGCTTCACCGGCTGATCGGCGGTGGAAAGCACTCCACCGGCATTCTTGTTGACCCCGTATCCGAAATTTGCCCAGCTGGAATTGGGAGTCCCGACATCATCGTCGATGGAGACGCCGTTGTTGTAAAAAACCTCGAAATAACTATTCCCCGGCTGGTATGGTCTCTCCGGACAGGTCATATTACGCGGCGTCAGCAGTCGGTTGCGGTAGGAGTAGACGTTCCAGTAGTAAGTTTGTTCCCGCCCCATGTGCCAGAAACCGCAGGGCAGAATGAAGTCGTTGTAGTCCGACGCATAACCGCCCGCAACCATGCCCACCTGCTTCAGGTTGTTCACACAGTTGATCGCTTTTGCCCGGGTACGGGCCTTGTTCAGCGCCGGCAGCAGAATCGCCGCAAGAATCGCGATGATCGCGATCACGATGAGGAGT
>CAZPWP010000011.1:0-15987 GCA_964590295.1 uncultured Victivallis sp. | reverse complement strand
TCACCTCCCCTGTTCTATGTTTTTCCGATTATGTCTGAAGTACTCCAGCAGTACGCGCTTGCGGTCGTTGTCGGCGGAGGGACGCAATTTTCCTGGGGTGCCGGCATGTTCCACGCTCCACCCCTCCCATTCGCGGAAGGCGTGGTAGGTCCAATCCCAGTTGTACTCTTCAAAGAGTTCTATGAGACAGCGGAGATATTCCGCGGCTCCGGGAGCCCAGGCGGTGACGGAAAACTCCCCCACAAACATCCTGGCCCCGTACTTCTTCTGAAACTCGATGGCCGGCAGCAGAGCGCGCCGCAGCTCATCCTTCGTCACCGTCAGGGGAATCATCCGCCGGGGATATTCGGCAATATAACTCTTGTCACCCACCCCCTGATGAGTGTAGGGACCGGGATGGTACATATGGATCTGATAGATGATGTTTTTAAGCGGCATCGGCGAAAATTCATCGTAAGTGAGCGGACTGCACCAGGTGTTGCTTTCGACAATGACCGGCGTCTCCGGATCAATCGCCCGGATGGCTTTCGCCGCATCGAACTGCAGTGTCCAGTAGTCAAACTTCGCCGGGCCGCGCTGTTCCGGCTCGTTCACCAGATCGTATCCGAAGATGACCGGATTGCCCTTGTACCGGGCGGCAATCCGCTTCCAGGTATCGAGAAACGCCTGCCGATACACCGGCTCTTCCATCATCAGAAAACGCGCCTTGTTGCCGAAAGCGTCGGCCGCCTCGGCTCCGGCGGTGCCAAGCACTCCGCCGCGGGAATAGCGCCCCCCCGGCGGAAAATGCATGTCGATGATCACGCGGATGTCCTGTTCCCGGAGCACGGGCATCAGCGTATCGAGCTTATCGAGGGCGCGATCGATCCACCTCGCATATTCCGTGACATCGCGGCCGTTGTTGCGAAGTCCGTCGACAATCTGATAGCGTAGCAGATTGGCCCCCCATTTCCCCAGGTCACGGATATCCTGCTCAGTAATTTTTTCCGGAACCGGACTCATGACGCCGCGCCGCACCGGCTGTTCCTTCACGGCGGGCGAATATTCGCATACGAAACCGGGAGGCACCGGAAACGGCTTCGCCGCAGGCAGAATCTCCATCGTGGGATTGCGGAACTCCAGCACCCCCCATCCCTGCTGAATTCCGTAGGTGATGGACGCGCTTTTCAGCGCCCGGGGATACTGGCAGACATAGGAGACCTCCTGCCAGTTCTCCTCCGTCCCGATCAAAGAGGGGGAGGCGGTCCAGCGGCCGACTCCGGCGGTATTGTGGTAGACACCGAGAATTTTTCCGCCGACATGTTTTCCAGTGGTGTCCGAACCGATGCCGCGCCAACGCATTTCCGCCCGGTAGCGGATCGTCTTGCCGGCGACCCTCCCGGGATCGAGTTTCAGCACCACTCCGCGGGTCTCGTTGGGCGGATTGGAATGTCTGGGAACTGTGACAGTATAGATTCCATCGCGGTACACCGCATACTCCCTTAGGGTCAGATCCGCCGGTGCCAGAGAAAGTTGTCGGTTCTGTGCCGTCACGGAACAGCACAGCAGCAGAACGGGCAGAAGATATGTTCTCATGCAATGTCTCCTTTGTTTTAGGACATGTTGTCCGTTTTTCCTGTTATCTTCCCCTGACGCCACGGCCGTCGGCGGTCAGAGCGAACGTTTCTCGTCAGAATCCGGAGAGTTCCAGCAGAACGGCATCCAGAGACGGAACCGTAACCATGGCGTCATTCTCCGACAGGTTCATTTCCATTCCCGGGGAGGCGGAACGAACGCCTGACGCGTCTTTCAAATCGACCCGGCAGGGTTCAGGCCGTTCACCGAAATTGACCAGCAGAACCGCTCGTTTTCCTCCATGGCTCCAGGCGGAAGCGATCACGGCGGGCGTCTCCACCGGTGCGCGGTTCTTCAGATAGATCCACCGAGTGTCGCAGGAGAGGCGCGGCGCCTTCTCCATCCGTCCGGCGATCAGGTATTCCGCCGCCCGGCCGCGCCGCAGTCGGGCCAGATTGCCGATCAGCTCCACCAGCGGCTCCTGTTCCGGTGCCGGAACGCTCCAGGCGAGATTCCAGTGCCAGTGAATCTTCCCGCCGTCCTTCAAAACCACGGAAAGCAAATTTCCGAAGGCGAAGTTCCACGCCAGTTCCCATTGCAGGAAAAACGGTGTACGTTCCAAGTCTACCCATTCACTCAGGCAGACGCCGTTCCCGGAAAATCCTGCCGTATATTCATGGAAAAGATACGGATAGAGCGGCACCGGCACACCTCCGGCGCCCCACGCCAGATGGTTGCGCAGATCGTTCAGGCGGCACACCTCCAGATAGGGCTGCGCCGCCGCGTTTTCGCATCCTAGCAACATCTCACCGGCTACATTTCGCGCCTCCGCCAGCAACGCCCGCATCGAAGCGGTCAGCCAGGCGCCGGGAAGCTCGGGGTGTCCATGCCGTTTCGAGTAGCAGAGCGGAGCACTACAACCCTGATTCTGATCGAAGTACTGCAGATAATCCACTCCGAGCCGGGCGGCGGACCCGATCTCGCGCGCCACCGTATCCCGGGTAAAACGCCGTTCCGGACAGAGGTCGTAGCCGATGCGCTGCCCCCGCGGACCGTTGCAGACCCGTGAGAACGCCTCTCCCCGCGGACCGATGCAGACCTCCTTCTCGAGATGTTCCGCCGCAAACTGCGACGTCCGGTCATACGCCGGATCGATCATGCTCTTTTCCGTCCAGCCGATTCCGGAGCCGTAGAGCCCGACCGCGTCGCCGGTTTCATGCATCGCCTCGAGAAATTTCGCCAGTGACTCCTCCCCGCCACTCGGCGGCCAGATGTACGGCGGCGCCCACGGCGCGGTTCCCTCCCAGTGCATCAGCAACGTCAGAATCCGGCTGCTCCACTGCTCGCGGTAGTGTGCGACCACCGGAAGTGCCGAGGAATAAGGATAGTATTCATTCGGAATGAGTCCGCCGTGATCCAGCCCGCTCCCCTTGACCGGGTAAATCAGCAGGACCGGCGACTCCGCCAGCAGCTGCGGCATCCGGGTCTCCAGCGGCGCCGGCAGCAGCGGATCCTCGCGCTCCATCCACTCGCGGTAGAGCGCCGCCGCCTCCTGCCACTCGCCCCGGAATCCGATGACCGCGACCTCGTAAGGCAACGCCTCCGCTCCGCCGGTGAAGTGCTGCAGAAACGGCAGCGCCGCTTCTTCTTCCGGATGGAAATCGATGCTCTTCGGCCCATGCTCAGGATCCCGGCAGAGGAAACACAACCCCGCATCGCCGGTGTAGAACGCTTCGAACTGCATCGCTGCCGGACCGGGATAGAAGCCACCGACGCCGGTCAGCGGATACTCCGCCGATTCACAGCGGAAGGAGGCGGAACGTTCCCGCTCCTCCAGATCGCGAACCAGCGTCCCCTCGGCGAACGGGAGCAGGTAGTTCCCGTCGGTGAAACGGCGCAGACGGATCCGGGGGAAGTCGATCCACTCCACCTTGAAATCCCCGCTGCCGGGAGCAACGGCGATCCGCCAGCGGATTTCCGCTCCGCAGCTCCGGGCAACGATTTCGACCGCCGTTCCCGGCAGAGCGTCGCAGTCGGAGAAGGTGAGGCGCACTTCCCCGCCGCATTCCTGACGCTGCACGGCGGAGAAGTTACGCCCTTCCAGTCGCAGCGGATTGCCGATGAAGTCGCGCAGACAACAGACAAACAGCGTTTCGTCCCCGGCGGGAGCGGCGAACTCCACCCCGCCGAACCGCAAAGAATTTACACTCCCCCGGTCATCCAGTTCCAGACTGATGGAATCAGCAGATCTCATTTTTCGTCTCCATGAGGTTCCTTCTGCTTATATTATACTGCAAAACCGGCGGAAGGCCAAGAGACGATCTTATAAAAGAATGTAACGATCCGCTATTTTTTGATGACAATCTCCCGCTGTTTCCGGAATTGAGATGGCGTGATACCAAGTTCCCGATGAAAAAGTTTGATGAGATAGTTGGCCGAGCAGAATCCGGAGAGAGCGGCGATCTCGCTGATGGAAAGTTCAGTGGAAGCGAGCAAGTGCTGCACCTGAAGCAGTCGCGCTTTCAGCAGATATTTCATCGGCGACAGCCCGAGGGCGGAACGAAACTTCTGCGTGTAGGCCGGCACGCTCATCCGGGATATTTTCGCCAGCTGCTCCAGTGTGAAACGGCGTTCCGGATTCTCCTCCATCATCGCGATCGACTGGAGGATGCAGAACTGTTCCTCATGTACCTCCGGTCGCGCCGTTTCCGGACTCCGCAACGCCGTCACCAGGAAGTCGAGGATCTGCGCAGTCATGATGGTCAGAAATCCGGGTTGCTTCCGCTGCAATTCCGCGACGGCGCGGTCGAGCGACAAACTCCCCCAGTGGTGCATCGACGCCGGGAAGTGGATAATGGTCTCCGGCATGCGGGAACGCTCCCCGAACAAACGCTGCCAGCCGGAGAGCTCCCGCAGCTCCGGATAGCGGGCGAGAAACTCCGGCTTCACGAAAATATTGTACAGCACCATGTCCCGCCCGTGTTCATAGCTGTGCTGTTCGCCGATCTGCACGGAAAACACATCCCCCTGGATCAGGCAGTTGGTGCGTTTTCGCCCGTTCAGGTCGACATGGGTGTGCAGGGCGCTGCCCCGGGCAACGAACACCACCTCGATGAAGTCGTGCGTATGCGGGCAGACGTAATCCCACTGCTCCGCCTTCTCCAGCATCACCGGAAATTTCGGCGGCATGTCGACATTGTTTCCGGAAAAGAAGGTCAGTCCATTCATGCGGGCTCCTCCGAATACGACAAGTTCCGCCGGATACAATCGCCGTTCCCCGGTCGGAAACCGAGCGCCGGAGAGGCTTCGCCGCATCGCGCAGCCCACAGCAGCTCTCCGGCTCATTCGCGGCGACAGCCGCGCCCGCCGCCTACCGCCCCTGCTCCTTGAGGTAGTTGAACGCGGCTGCCACCCCCGCATAGTACCCGATGTCGCGTCGGAGTTCGCTCGGCACAATCTCGCAGGCCGCCAGCGGCGCCGCCCAGCAGAAACGCGGCAGATACTTCCGGATCGGATCCGTGTAAAGGTCGCCGACCGCCCAGGCCAGCGTGCCGAGCACCAGACGCTGCGGATTGAAGATGTTGATGTACATGCCGAATGCCTGCGCGTTCCGCAGACTCATCTCGTCCCACAGCGCCACCGCATAGGGATCCCCGGCACGAACCGCCTTTTCAAACGGCACCATGTCGATCTTCTCCACGTCGCCGCCGACCAGCTGCATGATCATGCTCTCCGGCTTGTCGCGCAGCTCCTCCTGCATCCGCTGAGCCAGAGCGCGGCCGCCCGCGTAGGCCTCGTAGCAGCCTTTCATGCCGCAGTTGCACTGCCGCCCGTCCAACTCGATGCAGATGTGGCCGAGCTCCCCGGCGCTGAGCGTGGTTCCGTTGCCGCGAACCAGCCGCCCGGCGGCGATGATGCCGCCGCCGATGCCGGTGCTCATCGTGAGATAGATGAAGTCGGTGCAGCCGCGCCCGGCGCCGAAAAACCACTCGGCCAGCGCGCCGCAGTTGGCGTCGTTTTCGAAGCAGCCGTCGATGCCGAGTTCGTCCTTGAGATAACGGAGAATCGGCACATTCCGCCACAACGCATTGTTGGTGGGCGCGGTGAGAATGCCGTTGACCGGATCGGCGGGAAACGGAGCGGAGATGCCGAACGCGGCCAGATCCGCCATTTTCAGCCCGGCCTCTTCGACCAGTTTCCGCGCCACGCGGACCATCTCCGGAAGAACATCCTCCGGCCGGGTGTTGACGTTTTCGATCCGGCCCCTGCCGAGAAGTTTCCCATCTCCGGTACCGAGACCGATGCCGATTTTGGTTCCGCCGATATCGAAACCGAGAACGATTTTCTGCTGCGCCATCTTCTTCTCCAGAATTTATATGGATTTCCCTTGAAAAAACTACTTGTAGAATATAATCCCGGTATTATATTTTATAAAGTGTATTTTTCAACTTTCGGCGGAGTTTTTATCTATGACCATCCCATTTTCCCTGTTCGCCGCTTCTCCCGGCGTCTACTACGCGTTCGAAAACAGCGACAACGTCGGCAAGGGCATCGTCGTCCTGCTGCTGATCGGCTCGGTCTTCACCTGGACCGTCATGATCGACAAGACGATGGCGCTCTACCGGGCGAGAAAACTCTCCCAGCGGTTCATCGCCCGGTTCCGCAGCAACAAGCGCAACATCGCCACACCGGCGCTGGTGCGCGAAGGGCAGCTCGACTCCAGTCCGGTGGGGGTCATCTACTCCGCCGGGGTCGGCAAACTGCTCGAATTCTACGAGAGCGACGCGCTCAACCAGCAGTTCTCCGCCGGAATCAACACCCGCCCGGTCAAACTTTCCGACGCCCAGTATAACGCCATCGAAGCGGTGCTTGAACGGGAGGTCTCCGGCCAGATCCAGGAGCTGGAAACCCGCATCGGCCTGCTCGCCACCCTGGTCAGCGTCAGTCCCTTCTGCGGCCTCTTCGGCACCGTATGGGGCGTCATGCTCGCCTTCTGCGGCATCGCTGCGGCGGGCAAATCCGATTTCACCGCCCTCGCCCCCGGCGTCGCGGGCGCGCTGCTCACCACCGTGGCCGGTCTGATCGTGGCGATTCCGTCGCTGGTCGGCTACAACCTCCTGACCGCGACGATCCGCAATCTCACCGTCACGATGGACAACTTCACCGAGGAGTTCATGGTGCGGATCAAACTCGAACAGCTCGCTCTCGACCGCACGGCGCCGAACGCGGCGGCTTCCGCCCCGGCGGCGGTACCGCCGGGCGCGCTTCCGGGCTTCGGGCACGCGCCCGCCCTGAACGGGGCGGAACCGCCGGAGGCGTGACCATGCGCCGCAAGAGATCGCGATCCCAGATGGCGACGATCGACCAGATCAACGTGACGCCGCTGCTCGACCTGACCTTTCTGCTGCTGATCGTCTTCATGATCACGATGCCGCTGATGGAGTACGGCACCTCGGTCAACCCGCCCGAGATGAACGCCGACAAACTGCCGGAAACCGACTTCAAAAGCATCACGCTCACCAAGCAGGGTACCATCGTGTTCGACAAGGAGACCGTCACCAAAACCGAACTGGTCGCCATGCTCAAGCAGCTCCGGGAGCGTTCGCCCAAGACCAATGTCCTGCTGCGCGCCGACGGAGAACGTTCCTACAACGACGTGATCGAACTGCTCACTTTCATCAAAAACTCCGGGTTCCGCGAGATCATGCTGGTGACCCAGGCCGAGGGCAAATGAACCGGTTCGGGGAACACTCCATGCCCATCGCTCCGGGACGGCTTCCCGCCCCGCGGCATACACAGGGCGGCAACCGTGGAAAAATCTTCACCCATGTGCTGGTGATCCATGTGCTCATCCTCTTCGGGCCGATCGGATTCATCGCCTTCGAAAACTGGCGCAATCCGCCGGAGGAGAACGCCTTCCGTGTCAAAATCGGCGGTCGGGAGCTGTCGCATGACTGGGAGATCGGCATGCCGGAGCGGCGCCCGCCTTCGCCCGATCCGGGAGAGGCCGCGCCGGAACCGCCCGCCGAACCGGAGGTGCCGGAGCCGACGCCGCAGGTCGCCGAACCCGCCGCGCCGAAAATCGCGCCTCCTCCCCGCATCAAGGAGCCGTCCGCGCCGAAAATCGCGCCTCCTCCCCGCATCAAGGAGCCGTCCGCGCCGAAGGTGAAACCGAAGCCCCGGCAGCAGGCGAAACCGCCCCACCAGCAGAGACCGAAGCAGCAGGCGAAGACGCAGACAAAACCGAAAACGCAGACCACCGCCCGGCCGCGCAACGCGGAGGAGGCGCAGCGTCAGGTCTACCGTCCCGGCAGCAGCGGAAAAATCGGCGGAGGGAACAACTACAACGCCGCGGTTCCGATCGGCAGCCGCGATGTCGGTCAGGCTTACGGCAAGCCCGACCACCGGACACCGGGTGGCGGCGCGAAGGATGAGTTCGATATGCGCTACGGCATCCGGGTCGGCGACTACCTCAAGTACCGCTGGACCCAGCCGCCGCGTTCGCTGCTCGGCGACCGGCTGCCGGAGGTGCTGATTCAGCTTTCGATCGCGGCGGACGGGCGGGTCACCGACGCCCGCCTGCTCAAGCCGAGCGGTGTGAAGGCGATGGATGAATCGGTCGAACGAATGCTCGCCGCGCTCGACCGCGTCCCGACTCCGCCGAACGGCAAGGTGACCTTCCAACTGGTGATGCGCACCGAATAACGAGAGGAGAACTTCTTTCATGGCTACGGAAAAATATCTGAAGCGCCCGGGCTGGGACCAGTACTTCATGGACATCGCCCACGTTGCCGCCAGCCGCAGCAACTGCTGCCGCCGCCAGGTCGCGGCGGTGCTGGTCCGCGACTGCCGGATCATTTCGACCGGTTACAACGGCACGCCGCGCGGCGTGCGCAACTGTTCCGGGGGGGGGTGTCCGCGCTGCAACTCCGACGCGCCCAGCGGCACCAACCTCCACCAGTGTCTGTGCAGCCACGCCGAGGAGAACGCCATCGTGCAGGCCGCCTATCATGGCATCGCGGTCAAGGGTGCGACGCTCTACACCACCTACAGTCCCTGTCTGCTCTGCGCGAAGATGATCATCAACGCCGGAATCGTCGAAGTGGTCTACCACCGCCACTACTCGATCGACGACATTTCGACGGCGCTGCTTCACGAGGCCGGAGTGATCGTGCGGCCGCTGGAATCCGGAGATGAAAATGAATAAGAATCCCGCCGATCTCATCCAGACGCTCGAGGCGGCCTGCCGCTTCCGGGAATCGCTCCACCGCGAAGGCAAACGGCTGGTCATCACCAACGGCTGTTTCGACATCCTCCACCGCGGCCATGCCCAATACCTCCACGAAGCGCGAGCGCTCGGCGACGCGATGATCGTTCTCGTCAACTCCGACGCCTCGGTCCGCGCCCTCAAGGGGCCGGAGCGCCCGATCATCGACCAGTACAACCGCGCCTACATGCTGGCGGCGCTGGAGTCGGTCGACGGGGTGGTGATCTTCGACGGCGAGCGCTGCAACCGCGAACTCACCGCCCTCGCCGCGGACTGCTACGTCAAGGGAGGTGACTACACACGCGAAAAACTCGATCCGGAGGAGCGGGCCGCGCTCGAAAACGCCGGAACGGAGATCTGTTTCAAGCCGTTCATCCCCGGCTTTTCCACCACCACCATCATCGCCCGCATCCGGGAAACGATGTAACCGGCAGGAGCCGACATCGATGAAAACGCACACATCCCGCTGGAAAATCGTCCGGGTCACCGCTGCGGCGCTGGTTCTCGTACTCTTCGCCATCACCTTCTCCGGCTTCGGCGGCCTCCTCGCGTTTCTGCCGCATCTGCAGTTCGGACCGGCGCTGGCAAGCTGTTTCTCCGCCTTCTCCGCGGGTGCGCCGGCCACGGTATTGGTCATCGCCCTTCTGACGCTCCTCTTCGGGCGGGTTTACTGCTCGGTGCGCTGCCCCTTCGGCACGCTCCAGGAGCTGATCGCCCTCCCCCTGCGTAAGCGGAAGCTAGCCGTACCGAACCTCCCCCTGCTCCGCTATGTGATCGCCGGACTGGTGTTCGGTACACTCGCCGCCGGCTGGACCGGCGGCCTGCTGCTCGATCCCTATTCGAATTTCGACCGGATCATCGGCGCCTTTCTCGCAGGCGGCTTCATTCCGCTGGTCGTGATCGCCGCCCTCGCCCTCTGGAAGCGGAGAATCTTCTGCACCGCGCTCTGTCCGGAGGGAACGGTGCTCGAACTGCTCGCAAAAATCTCTCCCTTCCGACTTCACTTCACCAGTCAGTGTATGAAGTGCGGACGCTGCGCCTCGGCCTGTCCGGTACGCGCCATCACACTGCACGGCAACGGCACACCGCGTCCGGTGAACACCGCGCTCTGCATCGGTTGCGGCGCCTGTCAGGAGGTCTGTCCGGCCTCCGAAAAGGCGATGACCGTGCATGAAATCGAAAAACAGCTCACGCTCCCGGAGTCGGTCCGGCAGTGAGTGGAATTCCACAGGAGGAAGTGACCATGCGAATGACTCTTCAACTCGGAGCGGCGCTGCTCGCGCTGCTCTTCTGCGGCTGCGCCGCCGCGCCGGAATCGCAGCTGGAAACCGCCCGGCAGATGATTCAGACCAACCGGGCGGAATGTGTCCTCATCACCGCCGACGGTCGCCTCGTCACCGGTGAGCGCGGGGACGGCGTGAGTCCGCTTCTGGCGCTCTATGAAACCCGTCCGGACGACATGGCAGGTGCGATGGTGGTGGATAAGGTGGTCGGGCGGGCCGCCGCCGCCATCGCCATCTGCGGGAAAGCGCGCCATGTGCACGGCGAGGTGATGAGTGAGGATGCGGTGAAATTTCTGCGCGCCCACGACATCACCGCCAGCGGGACGCTGCTGGTGCCGCGCATCCTGAACCGGAAACAGGACGGGCTCTGCCCGCTGGAGCAGTCGGTCGCGGGCATCGACGATCCCGGCAAGGCGCTCGACGCCCTGAAACGGCGGATCGCGACGCTCCGCGGCGGGAAATAACCGATTCCAATTTCTCCCCGCAGTTCCCCCGGTCCCCGGGAATGGGACCGGCTCAGAAACGAACCGCGACCGTGCTCCCCTCCTGCTCCCCCGACGGCAACGTGACGCTCCGGGTGACGCCGTCAAGCGCGATGGTGATTTCGCTTCGCCGGGCGGTGGGATCCGCGACGAACACCTGCCCCTTCCGAATCAGGAACGCTCCGGGCACCTTCGTCTCGAAGCTCCCGAGTTTCCCCGGCTCATGAAAGATCGCGCCGATCGTGCCGTCGTTGAACTCCACTGCCTGGCAGGCGGTGGTGTTGGCGAGAATTTTCCCCCGGTTCCAATTCGCGGTCTCCTCCGGCGTCGCACCGGGCAGGATCGCAAACGCGCAGGAACCGTTCTCCGGCTTCACGCCGTGGTCGATCGTCAGGGTGAACAGCTCCTTTTCCACCGGAGCCGGCTTCTGGATGCCGCCGACAAGATAGCGCCAGTCCCCTTTTCGGCGACCGGTTTCGAGCCTCATCCGTTCGCCGCGGTAGCCGATGCCGTCATGATGAACCCAGTTCTCCCCCTGTCGAATCTCCCCGCGACGAAGACAGCTGTTCACCGTGGTCGCGACCGGGTATGGACTAGCGGCAGTGATTCCGCTGCCGAGCTCGTAGATTGCATCGGTGTCGAAGAAGTACGCCTTCTTCGCCTTGACGCCGTCGAGGTTCATGGAGAAGACCGCCGCGCCACGGGTGCCGTCGGTCACGCCGCCGACGAATTCGGTTTCGCCGATCTGGCGGAACTTCACGCTGTGGGTCCAGCGGGGCGGTTTTCCGCCCGCCCGGAGTCCCCGCTTCCCGCTCTCCTCCGGCGTGTAAACCGGAGTCTTCGGCAGCGTGGTTCCGGGCAGCCGGGTCCAGTCCCAGCAAGGAGTGATGTCGGCGTACTCTTCGCCGGAACGCATCACCAGACAGGCGCCGTCGGAGAAGTAGCGTCCGAGCGCGTTGTCCCAGTTGACGTCATCCTCGATCGGCCGTACCCGGACCGAATTCATCCGGACCGCCGCATACCACTCCGGACGACGGTGCACCATGTAGTCGGAATTCCAGAAATGACGGTTGCCGATCAGCGTATTTTTTCCGGTACGGTTGCGTTCGAGCACCGCATCGTAGGGGGCCTTGTCGCCGGGATCGGCGGCGCTCAGCTGCCGGAACGCCTTCAGCGCCCTTTCGCCGCGGTTTTCCGCGGTATTCTTCCCCAGCTGCCGGCCGTTGGCGAGCAGATCCATCCTGCCCTTCCACAGCACCCACTGGAAGCCGTTGAATGCGAGGTGACGGAGAACCTTCCACTGTTCAGGCGTATACTGCCAGCGGGTCCCCTTCCAGATATTCGACCAGTAGCCGACGTTGGCGAAGAATTCGCCGCCGTAATTGCCGAACTGGATCTGCGGGCCGTGCTGATGATAACAGCCGTCGGCGCGGATTCCGCCGAACGCCCCGTCGGTCTTGTTCTCGACCGGAGCTATCCGGATCTCTTCGGCGATGACACCAGCCGCCCGGGAGAGCGGAGCGACGTTGCGCTCCAGCAACGCGCGCCGGAAGATGTTCTGCGCGCCGAACACCCGGTTGTTGCCGGTGTAGCGCGGCAGAAACTTCGCCTGACGGCAGACCGCCAGCGCATTGTTCCGCACCTCTCCGTTCGGGAAAAGCGCCGGCGCCAGCAGCAGGATGTTGCCCATCGTCTGCGGCACCGACATATCATTCCACCACCAGTTCGAACTGTGAGGCCGGTTCTTCCCCCACCACGCGACCGCCTTCCGGACCGTTTCGCCGACCGTCTTGTCATGGTACAGCTCATGCTTCGGCGTCGCCCATGCCCGGGCAAGATCCAGAGCATTGCCGAGATGGATCGCGACCCGCCAAGTGGACCGGTTGTCGTCCTGATAATTCACCCCGGCAAACGTGCCGTCCGGACGCTGGGAGGCGACCAGCGCCTTCACCTCCGCCGTGGAAATCGGAGCGGAGGCAAGCAGGGCTTCCCGCATACGCGATTCGATCCGGGCAAGTTCCTTCTCCATCTCCGGCGCAACAGGAATGTACTCCTCCTTCTCCTCGCCCTGCACGCCGATCCGGAGCGTGGAGAGGTCGAACTCCACCTCGCCGGAACTCTCCTGCAGTCCGAGCCGGAACACCCCCTGCGTCACATTACGCGGCAGTTCCGTAGAAAACAAGGAGACCTGCCAGTCGAACGTGCCGGTCGGATTCTCCGCGCCGGGCCAGTTTTCACCGCCGTTCGGTGTTTTGTAGTAGAGTAAAACCTTCACGCCGTTGAACGGCTGAAGCGGTTTCGAAATATTGCGCCCCCGCATTCGGACGGACGCTTGAAACATCTTCCCGGCAAACGGTTTCAGATCAATCGTTGCGAACGCGCAGTTCTGGGCGCGAAGCTCCTTCCTCTCATTCGGAACATTGATCTTCAAAAACCGCTTTCCATCCCGCTCCACAATCCGGCAGTACCGGGTAAGTCTCCACTTGAGCTGGTCCGCCTTCAGCTCCGGTGCGCTTTCCGCCCGGACGCTCACCGGCAGCACGCAGAACAGCGCGACCGCCAGTACAAAAGTGCATGAAACCGTATTCTTCATCTTCCCTCCGCTTCTTTCAGTTGGTTGGCACACCGTATTCGTTATAGATCGCGGTGGGCGCATTGAGGGAGGATTTCAGTTCGTCCCTGCTGAGCGACGAAACGTGTCCGTCACCGAAAAGAACATTGCAGATTCCACTGTGCCGCAATGTATAACCGGCCTCGTTGCTGCTGTCGAATGCGTTGTTTTTTATCTGCGCATGGCAATAGCCGAACTCCGCCCGAGTGACCGGGAATCCGGAATCCGCCATGATGATGGTTCTCGCCGCCTGCCGGAATTTCTTCGATGCCAGTCCGACAAAAATACGACTTCCGCTGCTATTCCTCTCATCCAGAGCGACGAAGATCCCGCTGCCGCCCATCTCGTTCAGCCGCTCGGTGGTCGTATTCCAGCCGAGCTGCACCATGCCGTACATATAGGAGGTTCCGGTGTTCGGATTCTCGATCTCGGGTTGTGTGGGACAGGTGATCGACCGCTCATTCGACAGATACGGCGTGCCGCCGAAATACTTTTTGTTCCCATCGTCTTCGTATTTCCAGTTCATCAACGCGTGCCCCCACCAGAAGGTACCGGTCCTGAGTACCGAAGAGAGGTAGATCGGCATGAACCCCTTGTTGTCGTCCGCGTAAGACAGCTGCCCAAGCCCGCACTGTTTCAGATTCGAGAGACAGGTCGTGGTTTGCGCCCGCGCCCGCGCCTTATTCAATGCGGGCAGCAGCATCGCGGCAAGAATCGCGATGATCGCTATAACGACGAGCAGTTCAATCAACGAAAACATCTTCTCATTTCTCTTATCTCCAGCTTGATTTTCTGTCATCGGGCTTTCAGATTTCATCTTTTCTCCTTCTGTACGGGAAATGCCGGGCGGTTCTCCGCCGAAACGGCGGCAGCCTGCGGCGTGTTGTAACGGATGAACACCCGCATGGCGGCGGCGAGTTCCGGTACCACCTCCTCCGGGTCTAGATGCTCCTCCCAGAGGCGGTCCACGCAGCGGAACACCATCCGGTAGAGTTCGGGCCAGGCGAGCGTGCAGTCGGGAGCGATCCGGGTCATTTCGGAGAAAAAGATCGCGTCGCGCGGATCCTCCTCGTCGATTGCTTCGGATCGCAGCAGAACGCCGGATCGGAATCCCGTAGCGGATATTTCCGAGCCGCTGCTGCACCTCCTCGGAGAGCAACAACCGGATCATCGCCTTCACCTCGTCGAAATTGTTGACCTGCTTTCTGACACAGAAGAGATCGGCGGCCTGTCGCTGACGATCTCCCCCGCCGGGCACCATCGGCAGCGGAACGCAGGTCCAGTTCATATCGGAGTGAAAGTTCATATCTTCGCGTGCGCCGCTGAACAGTGCGGATTCTCCATTCCCAAAGGCCTGGGAAGCCGCACTGTACGTCGCAATACGCCTTTCGTGGCCGAGTATCTGCTGCAACTCGAAAATCCTCCGGAATCCGCTCATCGTCCGGGGATCGTCGAGCCGCACCTCATACCTCCCGTTCTCCCGGACGATGATCGCGCCGCCGAAACGGAAGAGAAAATTGACCCACAGACTCGAGAGCGGCAGAAGCGTGAGCGTCTGATCAGCGGAATACACCTGTCGCAGCTGTCGGACCAGTGCGAGAAAATCCTCCCACAGCCAGCTCGACTGCGGAACTTCCGCTCCCGCGCTGCGGATCATATCGATGTTGCAGGCAATCACCCACGGCGAAAAGATCAGCGGAATCCCGTAAAGCTTCCCTTCGCGGGAGCAGGCGGAGTGAAACTGCGACAGAAAGAAATCGCCACGATCCGGATAGACCTCCTCCAGAAAACCGGCAAGATCAAGATACTCCTCCTGCCGAAACTGCGCGGTCCAGGTGCTCACAATCTCGTACATTCCCTTCCGGAACTTGTCACAGACGCGAACCTCAGACAGATCCCTTGCGAGCAGATCGCCGAGAACCTCCTTCCACGTACGCCGGAAGGTCTGGAAACTGCCGGGCAGGATTCGATCCTGCCAATCCTCCCGCACGTAAGTGCCCTGCCGGTGCACGCTGTTCAGGATTCCGTCTCGGGCCAGCGACGTAAACGCCATCTGCATGATCGCCAGCGAGACTCCGCATTCCCCGGCATATTCCCGGGCCGCGGGCAGCTTGGCGCCGCCCGGCAGAGTGCCGTCTTCGATCTTCTGCAGGATATATTCCCGCGCGTTCTGCAGCTTATCCGGCATAAAAACCTCTCGTCTTTTCCTTCTGTTTATATTATACTATATTTTTGTGGCCATGTCAATAGAAATCAAAAATTTTTCATAACTTTTTATCAGAACCATAACAAGATACCAGGCCATACCACCAGAGAAGGAGATCAAAATATCTTTAGAAAAAAATCGAAACCTAGTCATAAAATCCCAACCAGAAATCCGCCGTCCGGCAAACAGACAGAGAGCGCGCAGCACTCTCAGCCGCAGGAGGGAGTGCTTGAGGTCGTTTTGAAAAACTATAAGGTTCTGTGGTTCAAGACTCCTGACCCTGTAGTTTCCGACAGTGCAAAACAGACCGTTTATGAGTTCGAATCACTCAAGCGGGGACTTTCCGTTTATAATGCAACCGTGGAAGCAAATACGGTCCGTACATGGCTCTACTGCCGTGATGTCGACAACAATTATGCCGGTCTGGTCATGGCGCGGAACGAGTTCTTTGCCGGAAACGGACTTTCCACTTCAACTCATTTCATCGCAAGCACCGGAATCGAAGGGCGGAAGTGATTCCCCCAGGGGGAAACAGCTGTTCAGAAAGGGAATCCAGTGCCGGAGAAAATCAATATGATAAGCGC
>CAZPWP010000010.1:0-17244 GCA_964590295.1 uncultured Victivallis sp. | reverse complement strand
GAACCGACATCGCAACCTCCTTCCTGCCGTTTGGTTCCGGAACCCATCAGGGCGACGTCGGCCTTTTTCCATCTATTCAGATTTTCAAACCCTATTTTGAGGCAAATCGTGGCTCAAACCGGAGAAGAACCATTAAATTTCGCGGAATCAACTTGAAAATTTGCGATAACATTGTTATCTTAATGTTTTGACGGTTTCATGATATATCCTTAATCTTTTTGGTTGAAAAATAGTAGGTTACATCATGTGCCGTCTCCTTTCAATTTTTCATATGCTATGGGATGGCTGTGGAAATTCTTTTGAAATCGTTCGAAAAACGGGGCAATAAACCGTCTTTCGCCTGCGTTAAATAAAATGTGGATTTTCTGGCAGACTGGTACCATAACCACAAGGGGAAAACATTATGTTGAAGTATCGTGTTCTGGCTCTGATTCCGTTCGTCTGTGCGGCGGCGATGCTGGCTCCGGCAGCCGAAAATGACGGGAGTGATCCTGCCGGAACAGGAGAAGGGGGGAGACGCTGGCGGGATTTCGGCGCGCGTCGTCCGGGGCCCGGCGGCATGGGTGGCGCGAGAATGGAAGCCTTCCGCAAAGTGCAGGAGGAGATCAAGGAGAAACTGCCCGCGGAGTACGCCGAGTATGAGAAGCTCCAGTCCACCGACCGGCGCGCTGCCCGGGAGAAGCTCCGCGAGCTCGCCACCAAAGCCGGCGTATCGATGCCCTTCATGAGACCCGGGGAAAACCGGCGGCGCGGGAACGACGGCGATCTGCCGGAACAGGCCGCCGTCAATGCCGAATGGCAGAAGGTGTTCGAACAGTTCAAAGCCAAATTCCCCGAGGAGTTTGCCGAAATTCAGAAGCTGCTCTCCTCCGATTCCGCCGCCGCGCTCAAGAAACTGCAGGCGCTGGCTGTGAAAGCGGGAATCACGTTGCCGGAAACTCCGCTGGAGAGCCGGCGGGAGCAGGCCGCTTCGATCCGCAACAGCAATCGCTATTACATCCGCCGGGCCAACCGCATGCTGCAGCGGCGCGATCCGCAGGGATATGCCGAGCTGGAAAAACTGCGCGCCGAGGATGAGGACGCCGCCCGGGAGAAATTCCGCAGCATGGTCAAACAGGCGGGAATCACTCTCGAGCAGCTGCGGGTCGGCATGCCCGGCGAAGGAACCGGAGTCATCATCGTCAAACAGCTGGAGACGACAAACTCATCGACGGTTTCCACACGTCGCTTCGGCGGTAACTGGGGCGCTATGCGGGCGGACGGGGAGCCGCCGCATCCGCCGCCGGGCATGTGACGGGGGCGGCCTGCATGCGACTTTTCGGAGCAATGGAATATCTGATCGTCACGGTCGGGGGGGACGGTACGCTGCATGGACTTCGCATGCGGCACCACCGCAAGCGCATGACCGTGACCCGGGTGCTGGAGGTTCCTCCGGATGAGCGCAGCGCGGCGGACCGCTTCGCCGGCTTGTGCCGTGAAATGGAGTGGCGGCGCGACGTGATCCTTGCAGTCGGCATGGCGTTCCCGGGGGCGGCATTCTTTCGTTGCCGGATGCCGGAGATGTCGCCGCGCGAACTGAGTTCGGCGCTGCAGTTCGAAGTGCCGCGCCAAGTGTTGAAGCTGCCGCCGGAATGGGGCGTGCAGTTCATCGCCGGACCCGCCGATGGCGAGGGGCAGCTGGCGGTGAGCGTCCTGGTTACACCGCGGGAGGAGCTCAACCGCTTCTTTGATATGCTTGCGGAAGTGCACATTCAGATCGATGAGTGCATTTCACCCTTTCTGGCGCTGCCGCCGCTGCCGCCCGGCAGCCGGGTCTTTCTGCCGCTGTTCGAACCGGATTTCTATTGGGCGGATCAGTCGTTCCACCCGGTTTCCGACCGGTTGCCGTGCAATGAGGAGCTCCGGGAGCTGCTGAAGAAGGAGTTCAGTTTCACCGACGGCTTCCAGGAAAAGAATTTCGACCGGTTTCTGCCGGAACTCATGATCGCCCGGCTGGTCGCCTCCGCCGATTTCAAGTACCGCAACGCCGGGTTGAAAATCCTGCCGAACCGGCTGCGTCCCCGGCGGCTGCGTTCCCAGCTGCGCCTGGCGGTGATCCTGTTGCTCCTGCTGGCGGGCATGTGGTGCTGGAACGCGGGGGGGAGGATTCTGGCCTTCCATTCAGAGTATTCCGCCATCATCTCGCGCACAGCGAGTTACAAGAGCCGGACCGCCGAGATCCAGCGGCTGTTGCGCCGCCGGGATAATAAGGAGCTCAAGGAGATGAACCGGGTGCTGGAACAGAATTTCGGTGACCGGGAGATTCCCGTCATGCTGGCGCACATCGCCGAGGTGATTCCCTCTGATGTGCTGGTCAGCAATTTCCGAATGACTGACACCGGTGTGGATCTCACACTCCACACCACCCGCGAGAATCTCAATATCGGCGCCGCGCTGCGCAAGATTTCCGGCTTCAAAGTTTCGACGCTGCAGAGCCGGAGAATGAACGATACGCTGAGCATGATCACGGTGAAACTGAACCGGACCGGAGGCGGGAAATGAGTCCGAAAAAAGGGATATTGAGCTCCACCCGTTCCAAAATCGTGTTCTGTGTCGGCGGGCTGCTGTTCTCCGCCGTGGTGCTGCTGAGCGGTTCCGGCGTGAGTCTGCCCGGACTGTTCCCCAGCGCCTCCACGCTGGAGAGTGCCCGCCGCGAACAGCAGAAGGCCATTGCGGCGTTCGAAGCGGCGAAAGCGCAGCAGAAGGAGTTCGACACGGTTCTGGAGAAGTTCAAAGGGCTGACCGGCTTGTGCTGGGTGGAGTCCCGCGACGGCCACCCAGACATCGAACTGCGGCGCAAAATCGAAGATGCCGCACGCACCGCCGGATTCGAACAGATCAATATCGGCGCGGCGCGCCGCAGTCGGCTCAACAACGATCTCTACTTCCTTGAAGTGGAGGTCAATACCTCCGCCGCGCTGGAGTCGCTGGTGATTTTCTGGCGGGAACTTGGGAAGGCGACTCCGCCGCTCGGCTGGAAACAAGTGGATCTCAGACCGGAGCAGTCGCAGAGTTCCAATCTGATCTTTTTCAACGGCACCCTCCGGGTGCTTGGACGCGAGGCGGCGGATAACAACGCCGCCGGGGCGGTAAAAGAGGGGGACGGGTGATGAAGATATGGTTGATTTTACTGAATTTTCTGCTGGTGGCCGGGTGTGTCTATCAGGCCGTTGCCCTGGCGCGCGGCGGAGAGCCCGAAGTGGAGTACGTTGCCGGAAAGGAGCGTTCCGCGAAGAGCGCCAAACCTGCCGCCCAACCCGCTTCATCGAAAAAAACGCCGCTCGCGCCCGCTTCCGCAGAGTCGATTCTTCTGGCCAACAACATTTTCAATGTGACCCGCTGTCCTGAGGCGCTGAACAGCCGCTGGGGCGGCGGTACGACACAGATTGCGCTGCTCGGCATCTACCGAGTGGGAAGCTGGGAAGGCGCGATTATCCAGCAGAAACGTCAGACTCGCCGCGGTCCCGCGCGTCGCAACAATCGGAACGGCACCACAACACAGGCCGCGGAACCGCCGCTGAAACAGTTTCTGCGGGTCGGAGAGTCGCTGGAAAATGGTTACGTGCTCTCGGCGATCGGTACCGACAGCGTGACGCTGACCCGCGGCGGAGGAAAATTGGAACTCCAGCTGGAGACCGCCTCCAAAAATCTGCCTTCCACCGTGGCCGCCGCCGCGGCCGCCGCCCGGCGCCGCCAGCCCAGCGCGCAGGAGATGCAGCAGTCCATGATGATGCGGCAGATGCGGGTGATGGAGCAGTTGATTCGGCAGAACAACCCGCAGAACCGCAACACCCGCCAGATTGCGCCCGGCCGAAGCAGCAACAACCGCAATCGATGAGAATTCACAGGAACATAAGGGCAATCAGGAGCAGGATTATGGCACGAAAACTCTCTTTCAATCAATGCAGGTACTGGTCGGCGGTCTTCGCCGTTCTGCTGGTCTTCGGCATGCTCTGTACGGGCGGCTGTGACTCGCTGCAGCAGGTCGAACAGCGAGCCGAAGACTGGAAAACAAGAGAACCGGAGGATAAGTTTGATTTCATCCGCCGCCAGGAGCAGCAGAAGTTCGCCGAGTCGCCCAAACCGCCGCCGGACGAGGTCGGCGGCCGGAAGGAGAACCCCACTGCCGCCGAATTCGACAAGATGACCGCCGCCGTTTCGAGGGACACCCGGAAGAAACTGCCGGAACCCTCTTCCGCCCGTCCCGCAACTCCCGCTCCCTATTACGAGGATCTGATGACGCTCGATGCGGATGAGATGCTCGATGTGGTGCTGGTGTTCAACAGCGCGCCGCTGGTGGATGCACTGCCCGCCTTCGCCGACATTCTCGGATTCAACTTCTCCGCCGACAGTGAGCTCAAGAACACGGTCACTGTGAATCTCAATTCGCGCATGACCCGCCGCGAACTCTGGGAGGTGTTCGACCGGACTCTCCAGCTTGCCGGTGCCGGGGCGATCCGCAACGGCCAGCTGCTGGAAATCATGCCGGCCGCCAAACTCCCCAGCCGGGCATCGCTCCGGAACCGGAACCGCCTGACCAGCGGCGCGGAAGTGATTTCCCGTTCTCTGCACAGCATTACCTCCAAAGATGCCGTCGCGCAGCTGAAGCCCTTCCTGACTCCGGCGGGCGTCGCGGCAGAGGCCGCCCGCACCAATGTGATCGTGGTATGCGACAAGCGGGAGAACATCGCCAAACTCAACGAGGTGATTGATCTGCTGGATCAGCCGGGGCGGCAGCACTGGCCGCGCGCGGTGGTCTACTGCCGCAACGTGAAACCTTCGGCGATCGCGCAGGAACTCTCCGAGGTCCTGCCGGTACTGGGATTTCCGGTGATGCTCCCGACGGACAAGACCGAGGTGCCCGGCGCGGTGCAGTTGACCGGCGTGGACCGGCTTCAAATCCTCGCGGTGACCGCCGCCACTGAAGAGGCGATTACGCAGATTCGGGAGTGGATTCGGATCCTCGACAATGCCGATTCCGACAATCAGGAGCGGATGTACGTGTACAAAGTTACGCACGACAAGGCGGAGTATCTCGCCCAGGCGCTGTCGGTGATCTTCTCCACACAGGGCAGTTCGCTGACGGTAGATACGAGTTTCAACCGCAGCGACAGTACCTCCGAGCAGACCCGTACCTCGCAGATCTCCACGCAGCAGACCAGAAACACCAACACCAATGTGAGCAACCAGACTTCCAGCCGCTATTCGACCAACAACCAGACCAACACCCAGCTGGATCTGGGGTCCAGCGTCTTCGACACGCCGGTGCGGCTCTTCGCAGACGGCGTGCAGAACCGGCTGGTGATCCGCACCACGCCGCGAACCTACGCGATGATCAAGGCGCTGCTCGACCGGCTTGATGTGGTGCCGGCGCAGGTGCTGTTCCAGATCCTGATCGTGGAGATCACGCTGACCGACAGCAACGAGTTCGGGCTGCAGTTCAACAACTTGAGCGGCGGCAAAACCCGCATCTCCACCGGGACCAACTTCAACGATATCGGCTGGAATGACACCTCTGCAGAAGGGTTCAAGCTCGGAATTTTCGACAAGGACAATCCGGAGGAGAACTTCGGGTATCTGCGGGCGCTTGCCGGCCGCGACAACATCAAGGTGATTTCCAGCCCGCAGCTGCTGGTCACCAGCAACACCACGGCGAAGATCCAGGTCGGCCAGGATGTTCCGATTCTGGAGGAGGACCTGACCAACGCGGACTCCACCAGTGGCAACGTGACGCGCAGCTACAGCTACCGGGAGACCGGTATCATTCTGAGTCTGATTCCTCAGGTGACCAGCACGGATCTCATCTCCATGCAGATTGAGCAGACGGTCTCCGAGGCGATCACCAACACCATCACCTCCGCGACCGACACGCCGGTCATCAGCACCCGCGTGCTGAACACCGCGATGACCATCGCCAATGGCAAGACCATGGTGATCGGCGGCATGATTCAGGAGAAGACCACCGACAAACTCCAGTCGGTGCCGATCATTGCGGACATTCCCCTCCTGCGGCGGTTGTTTGGCAATACCAATCAGTCGGTGGAACGGACCGAACTGCTGGTGCTGGTGACCGGCTACATCGTGAACGGAAAGAGTCCGGTTGAGGAGATGATCCGGCGTTACAACAGTTCGGTCAAGGCGCTGAGCCTCTTTGAAAGCGACATTGAGAAGAAGAACGCGGAAGACGAGAAACGCCTCAAAGTCAAAGTTCAGGCGGTTCCGCCGGAGAGCGCTGCCGCGAAAGTCAGCACGGAGTCGAAATGAGATGGGCGAAACGGCACATTCCGAACTGGTGAAGCAGCTGGAAGCGAAGCTGACGGAGCGCTTCCCGAACTACGCCGGGCTGCTGGCGGAATCCGGCAATCGGGTCGCCGATCGCCGGCTGGTGGAATCGGGGGCGGTTTCGGAGTCGGAACTTCTGGCGCTTTACAGCGAAGTATTTCATTTGCCGCCGGCCGATGAGGAGGAACTGCCCGAGCCGGAGGTCTATCCCGGTCTCTCCGTCGACTGCCTGAATGCCAATCTCTGTCTGCCGGTCGCCTGGGATGAGCACTCGATGCACCTGCTCACCTGCGATCCCTACGAGCTGGACCGCCAGACTTACCTCTTCCGGCAGGCGGTCGGGCTGGACTGCGAATTCGAACTGGTGCGCCGCACTTTTCTGGAACGTCTTCTGGGACGCTTCAGCCAGCAGGAATCCGATGGGGAGGAGCTCGTCACCTCCGGTGCCGAGGATGAAAATACGCTGCGCACCATGGCAGGCGAGGCGAGGATCGTGCGGCTGGTCAACGATATCTTCAACCGGGCGATTGAACTCGGCGCTTCAGATATCCACGTGGAGCCCGGCGAAGAGTCGGTTTCGATCCGCTGCCGGGTGGACGGCGTCCTGGCGGAAATCATGAACGTACCACGCTCCCAGTTTCCCGCCATCGCGTCGCGCATCAAACTGATCGCCGGGCTGAATATCGCCGAGAGCCGTCTGCCGCAGGACGGGCGCACCAATTTTCAGGTCGGGCGGGTCGAGCTCGACATGCGTGTGAGCACCATTCCGATCCTGACCGGCGAGAGCATCGTGCTGCGGCTCTTGAACAACACCGCGGTGACCTTCGATTTGCGCACGCTCGGCATGTCCGATCGGGATCTGGAGCAGTTCAACGATCTCATCCAGATTCCGCACGGCATGATTCTGGTGGTGGGGCCGACCGGTTCCGGAAAGACCACCACATTGTACAGCGTCATCGCGCAGCTGAACGATCACCGGAAGAAGATCATCACCGTTGAGGACCCGGTCGAATACCGGATGGCCGGGCTCTGCCAGATGCAGGTGAATTCCAAAATCGGCGTGACCTTCGCCTCGGGGCTTCGTTCGATCGTGCGCCAGGATCCCGACATCATTCTGGTCGGCGAGATCCGCGACCGGGAAACCGCCGACATCGCGATCAACGCCGCGCTGACCGGCCACCTCGTGCTCTCGACGCTGCACACCAACGACGCGGTCGGCGCAGTGACCCGGCTGATCGATATGGGGATGGAGAGTTTTCTGGTTGCCTCTGCACTGTACGGAGTCCTTTCCCAGCGGCTGGTGCGGAAGATCTGTACCGGCTGTCACGGTTCCGGCGTCGTCGCTTCCGGCGGGAAATGCCGCCGCTGCAACGGCACCGGCTACAAGGGGCGGTGCGGAATTTTCGAACTGCTGCGGCTGAATGATGAGATCCGGCAGGCGATCAACAGGAACGTGCCCAGCTCCGAACTGGAGCGGCTCGCCATCGCGAACCACATGATTCCGTTGCGCGAAGACGGTCTGGCGAAGGTTCGGGCGGGCATCACGACCGCGGAGGAGCTGGCGCGATCGGCACAGGACGAGTAGCGTTCAGGGAGGTTTCACATGCCCCGTTACCGATACATTGCGGCGGTCCCCGGTCAGGCGGGAGCGGAGATCGACATCGAAGCCGATTCGCCGCAGGAGGCCGCGGCCAAGCTCCGCAGCCGGGGAATGACCCCGATCCGCTGTTGCGGCGAGGCCGACGGCGACGAAGCGGGCGTTCGTCGCTGGCTGCCGCGCAGGAAGGTGGACAGTTACGAGTTCACCAGCCAGCTTGCGCCGCTGCTGGTGGCGAACATTCCGCTGGAGCGGGCATTGGCGATCATCAGCGAAAGTTCGGCGGACGACGAGTTGCGCGTACTTTCCAATTCGCTTCGGCAGGGACTGCACGAGGGGAAGAAGTTCTCCGAACTGGTGCGTTCCTACGGCTCGGTGTTCCCCGGTTTCTACGCGAATCTGATCGAAACCGGGGAGGAGACCGGCTGTCTGCCGGAGGTGGTCGGAGAGCTTCAGCGGTTCATGGCCGAGAGCCGGGAGATGCGCGAGTTCATCATCTCCAGCTCGATCTATCCGGCGGTGGTGCTGGGCATCACATTGCTGGTCGCCGTATTGATGTTCACGGTGTTCGTCCCGCGTTTCGCGCAGATCTTCGCGGATATGGGGCGCGAGCAGCCCGGTTCGATGGTGTTTCTGACGACGGTGAGCACGGTGGTCATGCACAGCTGCTGGATCATTCCTGTCATCGCGGTCGGCGGTTGGCTGATTCTGAAATGGTATTACGGCATCGCTCAGCTGCGCGAGTGGCGCAGCCTGATCGCCACCCGGCTTCCGGTGTTCGGCAAACTTCTGGTGGAGACTGAAATGGGAAAGTTCATCCGGACTCTGGCCATTCTGGTCAGCAATCACGTGGACATCATCCGGACGGTGCGCATTTCGACCCGGGTGATTCAGAATCAGGTGGTTCGAGCAAGCTTCTCCGGCCTGGAGGGACGTCTGCGCGGCGGGGAAAAGCTCTCCGCGACGCTGGTCGGCAATCCGTTCGTTCCGCCGGGACTGGCGGCACGGATCCGGGTCGGCGAGGAGTCCGGCGCGGTCGGTGAGATGCTGACCCGGAGCGCCGTCCATCTTGAGGAGACCACGCGCCGCAAGGTGAAGCGGCTGCTGAGTCTCTTCGAGCCGGTGGTGATCGTGTTTCTGGCGCTGATGGTATTGGTTATTGTGGTTTCCATCTTCATGGCGATCATGGAAATCAATGAGGTTAATTAAGTTGGTCCAATGGGGAGAAAAGAGTATGAAAAGTCGTAAATTGTTGAGAAGAAGTGGTTTTACTCTGATCGAAGTGGTCGTGGTGATCGTGATTCTGGTGATGCTGGCGTCGATTGCGACGCCGCTCTACTTCCGTCATGTGCGCAACGCGAAGATCAGTACCGCCAAGACCCAGATCAAACTGCTTGAGCAGTCTCTGATGGATCTGAAACTTGATACCGGCAGCTATCCGCAGTCGCTCGACGCGCTGACCGAAAACGTCGAGCAGTTGGAGAAGTGGGATGGTCCCTACATCAAGCCGAACGTGCCGAAGGATCCGTGGGGGAACGAGTACGTCTACGTGTTTCCTGGGGAACACGGAGATTTCGACCTCTCCAGCTACGGTGGGGACGGGCAACCCGGCGGCGAGGGGGAAAACGCCGACATCAACAACTGGGAATAGTGACGCATGTCATTGCACCGTAATAGTTTTACCCTGCTTGAACTGGTCGCGGTCGTCGCGATCATGACACTGGTGCTGGGGATTTCCGTTTCGGTGCTGAGAAAGCGTTCCGGACCGGCGCAGTTCGAAAACAGCGTGCTGACGTTCCGGCAGTTCTGCATGGCGGCCCGGGCGCAGGCGGCCGAGCTCGGGCGCGAGCGTGTTCTCTACTATCAGCCGGAGGAGCGGGCCTTCCGCGCCGGGGAGGTGCTGCCGGTCGAGGTGGACCGCGATGCCGTGATATTGCTCGAACCGCCCGATCAGGAACAGGATATGACGGAGTATGAGACGCCCGCGAACTTTTCGAAGTTGAAATGGGTTCTGCCGGAGGAGTATGAGATGGAGGCGGGCTCTTCCGACGATTCGGTGAATCCTTTGGAATCCACGAAGCGGGTGGAGTTGTTCCATTTTTTTCCGGATGGCAGCGCTTCCGGGGTACGGGAGTTCCGGCTCCGGTTTCGCAACAGGAACCGCACGATGGCCATCTCGCCGTTGACTGGGGAGTTGAGGATCGAAGAGGGGAGTGCGCTCTGAAATGTTGCGGTATCGTCACGGCAGCAGCCTGAACGGAAGGAGTTCCCGCGCCGCTTTCACGCTGATCGAGGTGGTGGTCTCTCTGGCGATTCTTTCGCTGGGGGTGGTTTCCTACCTGACACTGGCGAATTCGGCACAGCGCCGCCTGGGCCGGACGCGGGAGAAGTGGAACAATTTCCACATGCTTTCGCAGGGGGTGGAGTACTTCATGCTGCAGACTTCGGACAATCCGGAGCCACCACCGGTCGAATTTTTCGATTATCCGGGGTACCGGGTGACCTGCCGCTATGAGGATGCGGCGGGGATCGAGGAGGACTTTCTGAACCTGTCCGAGGATCAGGCGCAGCTTCGTGCCTGCGTGATCGAGTTGATTCGCGAAAGCGACGGCCGGGTGGTGGATTCCGTGACAATAGACAGGATCGATTATGAGAACGCTGGCTCGTCAACCACTTCACAGGCGACGCGGTAACCGAGGCTTTTCGCTGCTGGAAATGATGGCCGCCATGGCGATTTTTTCGCTGGTCGGGCTGATCATCGGCACTTCGCTGGCGGCGTTCACCCGGAGCTGGCGGCAGGCGCAGAAGGTCGGCAGCGAACTGGAGCGCAATCAGGCGATCGATCGCCTGGTGGAAACATTGTTTCGCGGCGCGGTGCCGTTTCTCTGGCCGGATACGGACCGGGGTGAGGAGCGTTATCTTTTTCAGGGAGAGTCGGATGAACTGTATCTCGCTGCGCTGGGCCGTACCCGCAGCGGAGCGGATGCATTTCGGTTTGCCCGGCTTTACCGCGAGAATGACGCACTGATGTGCGACTGGTCGACGGAGCCGCTGTTGCCGTGGGAGGATCTCTCTTCACAGAAATACAGAACCGAGAAGATTGCCGACGGCGTTCAGGAGATCTTTTTCAAGTATGCCGCGGAGGGGCAGTCCGACGAGGCGGTCGACTGGTATGACGATTGGGATGACGAAGAGCTGGAGGGAATTCCGCTGGCGATTCAGCTTACGATCGAGTGGCGGGACGGCAGTCGGGAGCGATGGCTGCGTCGTACCGCCGGGACCAGCGGCAATACCGCATTGTCGGTTTCGTCCGGTTCGCTCTCGGCCAGTTCCCTGTCGTCAGGCGGCGGAACGGGAACCGGGGGGGGCACGCGGCGATGAGAGGAGTCCGGAATCTGCCGCGCTTCCGGCCCCATGAAGCCGGGACCGCGCTGGTGGGCACGCTGTCGATGCTGGTGACTGCCGGGCTGCTGGTGCTGGCACTGGTCGCCGTGTCGCAGACCAGCACGCTCGGTGTGGCGACCTATACCGATCTCATGCGTTCCGGTTACGTCGCCGAAGGCGCGGGCAACCGGGTGCGTTACCTGATTGAGGCGGACCGCGAACTGTACGGAACCCGACGCGCGGAGGATATCGTCTACGAGGATTACGATACCGACCGCTATCTGGCCGACAGCATCGAGCACGAGATCGACTATTACGGGACGCCGGTGAAGTTCGTCATAACCAGTGCGTTGAGTGGAATTGCGATGACCAGCACCGATGCGCTCGACGTATTTTCCTACGATCGGGAGACCGATACGGCGGTGACGGATCTGCTCGATGCGTTTTCCGACCAGTTGAAGGACTACATCGATTCCGATGACGAGGCGCGGACCGACGGATTTGAAGTGGCTGATTATGAGGGAATCGGTCTGGATGCGTTGCCACGCAACGGCTCGCCGCAGTTTCGCGAGGAATTGTTGTGGCTTCCGGCGGCGAAAGAGCTTCTGCCGCTGGATAAGGATGGTCGTTTGACGTTGATCCGGCCGTTCGGACTGCCGTCAGGGAACCCCTCCATCTACACGGTGAACTATTCGATGCTGCGGCGGATGGCGCGTCTGGAGGAGGCTCAGGCTCTGGAAGTTCTGGAGGCGCTGGAGCGTTGGCGCCGGGAACGGATGCCGCTGGAGGAACAGCTTGATGAACTGGTCCTGCCGCAGTTGCGGCGGAGTTTTTCGTGGGATGAGCCGGAGTATTACACGGTGACGATCCGGCAGGCGGCGCCGGAGGGGAGGCCGAGTTCCCGGTTGGTTTATTCATTTCGTGCGGATGGAGTGTCTGGGCCTTCCGACCGGATTGCGACCTATTACGAATACCAGAAATTCTAGGGGAACGAAGTGCCGATGATGATGCGCAGATCACTGCTCATGCTGCTGGTAGCGGGATGCCTCTGTTTTCCGATGAAGAAGGCGGAGGCGATCGATCCGGTGACGATTGCGATTTTGACGCCGATCGCGCTGAAGGTTGCGCAGAAGGCGAGTCCGTATATCATCCGCAGCCTGCGTTCCGGCGGGGCGCATCTGGTTACCACCGGAAAACATATGATGGATATTTTTCTGCTGCCGCTGGGATGCCTTGAGGTGACGGCAGGAGCTCCGCTGGGGATGCTGGGGCGCGGGGTACGGCACATCGTTTACGGGGTGGCCGCGCCGCTGCTGGTGACCTGGGATATTTTATGTCTTCCGCTGGCGTTCTGTGGATTGAGTCCGTAATGACCGGTGCGGTTCTCCTTGCGGTAGGTCAGCGGGGAACGGCCGTATTTCTTGCGGAACTCCTTCGAGAAGGAGAACTGGTTCTTGTAGCCGCACCTTGAGGAGATCTCCTGAACGGTGAGGGCGGTGGAGGCCAGAAGTGTGGCGGCCAGCAGCATACGCTGTTCGATGAGGTAGTGTTTCGGGGGGATGCCCAGCTCTTTCAGGAAGAGGCGGTTGAGGAAATCCGGCGTCACGTGGAGTTCCGCGGCAAGGGCGTTGACGTGAAAGGGTTCCGACTGGTGGTATTCGAGGAAGTGGAGGGCGTTCGCCAGCTGGGGATCGGGAATCTTGCCGGATTCACGGCTGAGCTCCATGACCAGCTCCATGGTCAGAGCGGAGATGTGGGAGATGGAGCGTTCGGACTTCTCCTTGAGGAGCCGGTGAAGCTCCTTGAGAATAGCGAGGATGGGATCGAGATTGCCGAGCCTCATGACACTTTTCGAAAGGATGCCGGTGGTGGCGAGCAGCGGCAGGTGAAGTTGACCGCAGATGCCGAAGACGATTTTGCGGCAATCCTCCTGAACCTCCAGTTTCTTGGTTTCTCCGGCGGGAATCAGGCAGAGTTCGCCGGCTTTCACCTCCAGCCGGGTATCGTCGAGCTGGAAGGTCATGGAACCTTTGAGCACCAGTTCGAAGGAGGACATGGTCTGGTGGAGCTGGAGGAATTTGTATCCGCGCGAAAGGATGGCCGGATAGATGACGTACTCCGTCCACAAGGGGACTGCGTGATTTCTGCCGAAATCCCATGATTCTGAGTTCATGTGGAACGGGACGCCCTGCCGGATGATTTCCGACTGCGGCTGAAAATCAACACGGTGGACTCGACGTTTGGAATCGCTCATGACTGCTCCCGCTGCTTTCCCGGATACGTTGTTCCCTGCGGTTCCTGAGCCGGAGCAGAGGAACCGCAGGGAATATAACACGGAAACGCTCCAGTTTCCAACGGTGTTGATCCCGGCGGCGGGATTTTTTTCGGGCGGAGTGTTCCCGCAACAGCCTCATCTCCCGGCGTCATCGTCGGAATGCAGCAGAATCATGTCCCGGAACAGTTGCGGATTGCCGTAAGGCTCCGTGCCCGGCGGAGTCAGGGTGATCCCCTGTTTGCGCCCCTCTCCGTCATTGTCGTTGACCAGCATGGAAAATCCCAGAACGGTGCCGGACTGAAACGGAACCTGATACAACACTTCGCGGGGAAAAAAGATCCGGTAGCTGCGCCCCTTGTTCCTGCCGGGTGCCACCTTTACCTCAACGGCGGAATCCAGGCCGGTCGTGGCATTGTTCGCGCCGATATAGCGGGTTCCCTCCGCAAATTCGAGAAAGGCGAACGGCTGTTTCCCCGCCAGCTCGCCGACCAGATAGACGAGATCGTCGGAACGGTTCGCATTGTTTCCCCGCCGGCGGGAATCGTTCTTCATATCAAAGTAGATCTGCAGAGAATCCTGCTTGTACGCATCGGCATAGCTCATCGGCGGAGCGAAGATGTCATCTTCCGTCTCAACGGAAAGCATCAGCCCCCGTTCGTTCCAGAGCGCGCCGATGCGGGCGGAGCAGTCGGCATCCCCCCGGCAGGGACGCCGGTGCCAGTCCGGCCCATGATTCCGCGCCCCGAAAAACGCATAATCCTGCGGCCGGAATTTGAAATCCGCACTGTAACGGACCGGAAAGGCATTCAAACTACGCAGAAAATCCTGCTGTTCGCCATCCGCCCGGAGAGTCAGGAGCACCGGCTGCGCATTGGTGCTGTTCAGCTGCATTTTCCGCATGGGGAAGAGAAAAAGCTTCTCCTCCTGCGGTGCGACCACCTCCGTGCGGACGGAACTCTGCGCACTCCAGTTTTCCGGCAGTTTCTTCAGCTGCACCGAGAGATGCCCGGGCTTTCTGCCGCGATTGCGCACCTTCACTGCCAGCGTGTTCACATCCCGGATGGTCAAAGAGACATGAAACGGAAACGGCAGCCCTTCCAGCGGCAGATTGCGCAGAATTTTTCCCGCATCCATTCCGGGGCTGAATTTCAGGTAGTGGATCGCCGAAGAGAGTTTCACATTCCGGGAGGAGAGACGATTTCCGAAGAGATCGTAAATTTCAATCCCTTCCGGAACATGTGCCCGGATGTTGGAGGAATTTCCGGCAGGAATGGCGCGCAGCGTGGCCACCGCGCCGCCCTGCGCCTGCGGAAACAGAAAACAACGGAGCTGCGAATCCAGATGGAGAATCCGGCACTCCTCCCCGCAATTGCCCAGGAGTTCGATCGCGGCGTTGAGTGCCGCGCCGGCAGCCAGCACATAATGCTGCGGTGTATCCGGGACTCCGCCGCAGAGCCAGGATGGATTGAAGGCGGAAAAAGGCACCCCCGATGCCGCGGAATTCGCGTAGAACGCGGCGTAAACGGCGGCATGCTCCAATTCAGAATCCTTGAAGTAAACCCGTCGGCTCTCTTCATCAATGGCAAACTGTTCATGCCTGCGAACCCCGTAATAGATCTCCGTATTGATCACCGGAATATCCGGTCGGAAGCGGGCAACCAGTTTTTTCAGTTCCAGATTCTGCTCGGCGACATGGTCGGAATCCGGATCCTCATTGTAGGAATGGAAGGTGAAGGCGTCGATATGATCCGCGCCGCCCGCTTTCAGAAACCGCTCATTGTACTGCGCCGCCTGAAAATGGGTGCACGGCCCGAACACCTTGAGGTCCGGCGCCTGTTTCTTCAGAATCGGGTATGCCTTCGCATACAGCAGCGCGGTCTTTTCCGGCGGCATGGATGCGGAACCGATGTTGTTGCCGGAACGGACCTTCCAGAGATGAGGCTCATTGAAAAGCTCCACTCCGTGGAAGTTGCATTCCCGCGCACTTCCGGCAAAACGCTCCAGCCTCTCCAGAATCTTTTTCTCCAGTTCCGGAGTCAAGTTGTTTTCGAGCCAGGTGTCGAATCCGGCATCGTGCAGATCCTCCCATCTCAGGCAGATCACATTTTTAAACGGAAAGGAGCGGTACTGTTTCCGGAACGGCTCCGTTTCCAACTGCCGTAGCGCCGTCTTTCCATTCATCATAAAAAAGCGGTTGACATTCGGAGAAATCGGCAGATACCGGTCGAAGAGAGATAGATCCGGATTCTGCATCGGCTGAAAATGACCCGCCAGCATATTCTGCGGAAAAGTTTTTCTTTCCAGATTTTTCAGGACCGCATAGCGGGCTTTCGCGGTGTGGCCGCCGAAAGAGAGAGTGACGAAGAACACGCCGCGCAGCGAGGTATTCACCGCCAGCGGGAAAGTGAACTCCTTTTGCGCGGGGACTGCAATCTTTTCACTTCGAACGATTTTGCCGAACGTGTCGCGAATCTCCACCGCCAGAGAGTCCGTACGGGGAGTCTCATTCTGCAACAGACGGATGTTCAGCTTCGCGCCGGTGTCTCCGGCGTCAAAGTTGATTTTACCGGTGACGCCCAGTTCGACGGGGAGACGCGGCAGAAACTCTTTTCGCGTACCTTCCATGAGTTGCAGGCGGCTGATCTCCACCGTGCCGTCGGGCGCGTCAACCCGAAGAGCCATCCGGTTGTAACGCGAGGGCGGCAGTTTTCCCTGCACTGCATAGGTCCGATACTCGTCCTCCAGCTGAAACTCTTTCTGCACGTATCCCTTATAATGAAACGGCAGCAGGATGAGCCGGGCGGTGGCGGGTTTTCCTTTCACAGCGCGCTTCATCCGCGCCACCGCCGTATAAACCGTCCCGGGCCGATAGGTGAAGGCATCGCTGAGCAGGAAGTACGGCCCGGGAAGAACACAGCGGTTGTCCTGAAAAACCGGGACCGTTTTGTCCAGAATGACGCAATGGTAATATCTCCGCTGGAATCCGGAGGCGCCGAAATGAAACTCGCCGTTCGTCAGAATATTTCCGGTCTGCCGGGCGGCCTCTACCGGCGGAAGCAGTTCCGTTTTCACCTTCCCGATCAGAAAATCGTTTCCGGTCGGCGGCGCGTCGATCCGGAACCAGAAGGTGTTGCTCTTGCTGATCTCTGCGGGAACCGGCATTTCGACGGTGACGCGCTGAAACGTCTCGGTCAACATCGCCTCCCGGGTCCGGTACGATCTGTAGCTGTCGCCGACAATCAGCAGCTTGATTCTCGCATTGTTGACGGTGGCGCGAGCCCAGACGGAAAACCGGAGGATCCCCCGGGCCGGGAACTTGAAGGTTCCGGAGCGGATCACCGCAGTATCCTTTCCGGAAACAATTCGAAACACCGGGTGTCCATCCCACTGAAAATCATTGGTGAGTCCGGTACCGGATTCCGCATTTTTAAAGTTGATCCATCCCTGCGGCATCGAGCCCGGAGAACCGGAAAAACAGGACTCCGCCGGGATGAATTCCGGGGACGCTCCGCAGACGGGGAGCCAGCAGAAGAGAAGCAACTTCTGAAACGCGGTTCTAAAGCGGAAATACGACATGAGAAAGAGATCCTTACTGGTTGTTATTGTCCCAAGTTTTGTGATGAGACGTGTTGTTTGACAGAGGTGCATCTGCCCTTTATTTTATTAT
>CAZPWP010000009.1:11036-17710 GCA_964590295.1 uncultured Victivallis sp. | reverse complement strand
GTCCATGCAGGCAACAGAAATTAAAACAAATCTCTCCCCCGACCGGGGAGAGAGGGTTGTTGTGTCTGCACCGTCCGAATCAGTGATTCCGCCCGAAATTCGGGAGACCGCGGGAACGATCCTCTTCCGGGAAGAAGGCGGAACCATCCGGTTTCACCAGCCGGCAGGTGAGGAATACCAGCAGATTGCGCTTCTCCGACTCTGTGTACTTCGACTGGAACAGCCGCCCGACCAGCGGCAGGTCGCCCAGAATCGGAATCTTGTCGTTGACAACCTCCGTCGTATCCTGCGCGACGCCTCCCAGCACGATGGTTTCGCCGTCATAGACGGTCACCTCCGTCTTGATTTCCCGCTTGTCGAAAATCGGCATCCTGTAGTATTCGCCATCGACGTTGCCATTCGTGTCCATGGTACGCGCATCGAACTCCATCCAGCCGCTGAGCGTCAGAATCGGCAGATTGATATCGGCATTGATCATCCGGCGATCCAGATCGACGATCTTCGGCGTGATCGAGAACTTGATGCCGAGCGGAGTCGGTTCCGATTCGAAGTTCGGCTGCGGACCGGCGGAGCTCGGAATCCAGTAGGTCGAACCGATCGAATCACTCGAGCCGCCGGCATTGTTCATCGACAGATCGACGATCTCCCAGTCCTCTGGAAAGTACCGTTCCGTCACCATCTCGATCGTCGCCATCTGGTCGGGAAGCGTCGTCACCCGCGGCGACGAAAGTATGTCTTCACTGGAAGCCCAGTTCAACGCAAACATCGACGCGGAGAATTTCGTCCCCTTGTCATTGGCCCAGACGTAGGAGAAGGTGCTGTCGGTCAGCGGGCCGCTCTCAGAGGAGGGATTGATGGTATTCGAATCCGTATCCGACTTGTAGTAACGCATCAGCGCATTGGATCCCTCGCCCCAGCGGGTTCGCCGGGTCCCGGTGTCCCCGTCGGAAGCTGAGTTCACCGACAGCTGGTAGTTGAACGCGAGTTCATCCAGGTCGGTCTGAGAGATCTCGATGAATTTCGCCATGATCTGAATCATCGGCTCCTGCTGCGTGAGCAGTTCATTGACAATCTCATCGACCTTCTGAAGGTTCTCCGGCGTATTGGTGACAATCAACCGGTTGATCCGGCTGTCGTAGACAATCTGCGAACCAATGGGGAAATCCACTCCCTTGAAATAATTTTTGAGCGCCTCCTTGTTCTCCGGATCATCCACCGGGGACTGGTCCATCGGGAAGAGCCGGGTTTCCATATTCTCCAGGGCGATTCCTTCCGGAGCGAGAACCACTGCGTACTTCTCCACCTTGTAGCGGAGTTTCGCCGTGTCACACAACTTGATGATCGCATCCATCAGCGACTTGTTCTGAATCAGCAGCGTGACTCGCGGCTCGTTATTCACGGCACCTTCCTCTCCCTCGGCATTGGCCGCCTGCTGCGGCTGCGGAGGCATTCCCGTCTCATCCGGATTCTGCGGCTGCGTCTGCTGCAGGACGCCGCCGCCGCGCAGAAAGATATTGACGCCGAGCCGCTCGGGATCCTGCTGGCGACTCTGGTCCCGCAGGTTCTTCACCGCGGCGGTGATGGTGACGTCCTCGAAGTCAATGCGCGGAATGATGATACTGTTGAGCTTCTGCTGCAGCGGACTGAGCTTCGCTTCCGCCTTGACTTTCGGTCCTTC
This sequence comes from uncultured Victivallis sp., assembly GCA_964590295.1. Classification (GTDB taxonomy): domain Bacteria; phylum Verrucomicrobiota; class Lentisphaeria; order Victivallales; family Victivallaceae; genus Victivallis. Next base: position 16,032 of record CAZPWP010000009.1, on the reverse strand, counting down.
ATCAATCAGATTTTTCGCCGCGGCACTGTCCCCCTCCGGCAAAATCGGAATGGCATATTTCCACTCCACCTCGGCAATCATCTTGTGATGCTCCTCCCGGTAACGCGCCAGACCGACCTTGTCGATCCGATCATAGGTCGCTTTCACATTCTGAATGGCGTCCGCATTGTAGGGATCCAGCAGCAGCACCTCCTGGAATTTCCGCAACGCATTGCCGTAATCCTTCGCATTGACCAGCTGGCGCCCCTGTTCCAGCAACACCTGGATCTGATACTGCTGCGTCTTCAGATTCGGAATCAGCTTTTCCTCGCCGGTTTCCGCCATCACCAGGGTTTTCGCCTGACGCTTTTCATACCGTTCGATGCGGGCCTGCAGCTTCGCCGCATTCTCCGGAGAATATTTGAGCGCCTCCTTGCAGATCGCAATCGCCTCCTCGAAATCCCGGGTCTGCGCACGCTCCTCCGCCCGAAGCATCGCATCTTCCGCCATATAGGAGTAGCATCTGCCGATCTGCCGGCGGCACCAGGCAGCCCTCTGCCGGAATGTCTCCGACGGAAAATTCTCGAAGATCTTCACCGCCGCAATATATTTGTCTCGCGCCTCCAGATACTTATTCTGGATAAGCAGGTCATTTGCCTCCGCCACCAGCTTCGCGGCACGCTGTTCGTTTTCCTGCTTGCCCTGATTGATCCGGGTGAGCGCCTCCCGCGTGCCGGCGGAGAGCTGTGACCCCTCCTGCGCGCCTGCCGGCGTCAGGACAACGCCGAGTGCCAGGAACATCCCCAGCACCTTCCTCTTCTCTCTGCTAACCATATTTTCAAGCCTCCGGCGTTAGTTTTTACCGATTGAAGTCAGGCGCGCCGACATTCTTGCTGCGACGAATCGGAATGCCGTCGTTATTCACCAGTCGCGCAGTGACGAAAATCAGCAGACTTCTGCGTTGCACATCCTCGACCTGCGTCTGGAAGAAGCGCCCGATCAACGGCAGATCTCCGAGGATCGGCCACTTGTCCACCCGGGTCGTCGTCGTGTTGTCCACCATGCCGCCCAGCACCATCGTCTCCCCGTCATACACGTTGATGTTGACGTCCAGATTACGCCGGCTGATTATCGGCATCCACACCTCAAAGGAGATGTTCTTATCCGTGTTGACCCACTGTTGCGACGTCACCAGCCCTCCGGTGGTCTCCGTCGTCACCGTGGTCAACTGACGCATCTGGCCTGTTACCTCAATCGTATAAGAGTCCTTCCCCAGGTACTGGCTGATCTGCGGATTGACCCTCATGTTGATGGTGTAATTATCAGAATTGACCCGCGGCGTCACATTGAAGATCACACCGACATCCTCCTCCTCGTCAAACGAGGGGACCGGCGGCGTGATCGTGTAGGTGCCGTTATTTTCTTCAATCTCATAGGTATCCCAGTCGGTGGGGAAGTTATAGGTCTTCGCCATCCGCACCTCCGCCGTCATCCCGTTGGAGGTCATCACCTTCGGCGCCGCCATCGTCTCCGTGCGGGTATTCTGGCTGAGCGCGTTGATCGTCAGTGCGACATTGAGCGGCAGATTCGAACCGAAGGGGTACTGCGAGCCGAACAACGCCGGGAAAATGTTCCAGTTGCTGATGATCGCGCCGTCCGTTCCGGTCACATCGGAGCCGGGGCGCGTTACACTCTCCCTGCTCGTTCCCTGCGTGAGCATCCACCCCTGCTTCGCGCCGGAATCCAGATTGCCGTCTCCACTGGACATATTCTTGCCGATCAGACTCATCGACCAGTCAAACCCGAGCTCCTGCATATCCTGCTCCGTCACCTCGATCGCCTTGATTTCGATCATGATCAAAGGCTTCTCAATCGCATCCAGCTGCCGGATCAACTCGTCCAGCCGCTGAAGATTCTCCAGCGTGTTTCGAACAATCAATCTGCCGGTACGCTTGTCGTAATCAATCGAGGTTCCCTCGTTAAACGAGACGCCACGCACCGAAAAATATCGCTTGAGCATCTCTTCGTTGATCGACTTGCGGGCCGTAGCCGCACCCGCTGTCTCCAGGAAGGTCTTCGCGTCAACCGCTTCCCCGCGTGCCGCACCGCCTCCGCCAGACGCCTGCGCGGCTTCCGACGCCACCGCCCCCCCTTCCGGATTTCCGTCTCCTTCTCCAACAATGCCGGAGATCAAATTGCCGCGAATCGGAAAATAACGGGTCTGCATCTCATCCACTTCCGATCCGATGAACACGCCGTCACGCTCAATGCGGTACTTCAACCCGGTGTCCTGACAGATGTAACGAAGCACTTCGCTCATCGGAATCCGGGAGAAACTCATCGTAATCCGTTTCAACGTCTCCGCCGTCCGTGCGTTGATGCCGGTGGAGATATTCACCCCCTGCTTGTCCGGATCAAACACCTTGCTGCGGCTGTTCAGAAACCGGATCACCGCCATGATATCGGCGTCATCAAATGCGATACTCGGGAAGATGATCCGCTCCATCCTCGCATAGATGCCATCGGTATCGGCGGGACGCTCCGTCCCCGGGCGTACAGAGGAATCCACGCTGACGGTGAAAACCGGTTCCGCCCACTGCCAGTCGGTAAACGCCATGATTCCCATTGTATCGGCACGGTGCCGATGTATTCCGTAGGAGTAGATCTGACGGTAAATCCTCGACATCAGATCCACTGCCTGAATGTTGTAGGGATCCATCAGGAAAACCCGCTCCGCCCGGCTGCGCGCCTCTTCCAGACGTTTCTGCCGGAAAAACACCTCCGCCTCCCGCAACAACCGGCTGATCATCGTGCGGTCATGCGCCAGCTCGGGATTCGCCTTGTCCAGCGTGACCGCCGTCTTCACCTCTTCGCCCTTCTGCCTCTCCATGCAGTATTCCACCAGCCTGGAGGCCTCTTCCCTGCTCCCCGGGTCAACATTCTGAACACCCGTTGCAATGGAAACCGCATCCGCGTAACGCTTCTCCACCGCCGCCAGGCGGGCACGGAAAAGCATGGATTTGGCCCATTCCCGGCGGATCTCCGCCATCTCCTGCCGGAACGCCGTTCGGCGAGACTCCGCGATCAGACCACGATCCTTCCCAAGATCAGCCAGGATTTCCTGAAATACTTTGACGGCTTCGTCGTATTTCTGCTCAGAACGAAGTTTACGGGCCGCAGCAAGTTTCTCATCCTGTGCCGCGTAACGCGCCTGACGCGCCTCCCGCTCCTTCCGGCTGAACTCATCGTCGATACCGCTTCTGACGGCTTTCTGAACGACCACGTCACCCTTCGGCTCCGCAGCGGCCGCCCCGGACACGCCGGCTGCCGCAACCGCCAGACCGATCACAGCCGCGCCATGCGAAAAAAGCTTCCGGTTAGAGATATCCATGCTCTGTTTCCACCTTACATTATTGAATCGATTGTTTCATTCATTGCTTCCATATTTCCCGGTGACTCAGCGCCGCCCGCGACCCGGCCCGAAGCCGAATTCCCCCGTGCCCTGCTCCGCGGCATCATGACGCACAAGCATCTCTTCCGGAATCTTGCCGTCTTTCGTAATCAACATGGAGGTCCCCGCCGGATCGAGTGTCGTATCTCCTTCGAATTTGGCGGGATCTTCCAGCTGAGCCGTCAGCTGCTTCGGATCGATCGACTTCAACCGGTACCGGGTCATTCCGATCGCACGACTGCCCATCGTGAACGTTTCACCGATATCACAGATATACCTCTTATCCCGCATGCCGGTGTCGATCAGGATCGCCTTCAGATTCGAAGAGTACACCTTCTGCCCCACCTGCATCTCCAGCTTATCCTTGCCGTTGCCGTCACACTGCTCCAGGTAGATCACCGATTCGTCCCTGATCAACTTCGTCCCATCCTTCGTCTGCCCGGGAATCTCCGTCTGTTTACGGAGAATGTCGTAGATCCTGTACTCCTTCTTATCCAGCGTGATGATGCTGCCGAGCATCTCGATCTGGGTCCGCTCGCGTCCGCGATCATCCTTCGTATTGAGCTGGATATCCCACTTCTGCTTGTCGTCGCTGTTGTTGGCGTTGAGCGCCCGGAAGGTGATCGGCAGCTCCACCCGGCGCAACGCGGAGAGCTTCAGGCGGTACCAGAGCGGCGGCCGGCTCCGCGGGTCGGTCGGATTCGTCCCCATGCGGATCTCATAGACGTTGGAGAATCCGTCGCCATCCTTGTCCATGCAGCCGTCAAACGGATTGTTTTTGTCGAACCCGTATTTCGCCTCGTCGACATCCGACATTCCGTCTCCGTCGGAGTCTTCCGCAGTGATCTTCCAGATCGGCCCAATCTTCTCCGGCGGCTGCACCAGCTCTTCGTCGCAGAGCGGACACTTCCCCGGCGGAATTTCCTTCGCATCCTCTTTCCTGCCTTTATTCGCTTCCGAACCACCTTTGAAATAACTGCGGGGAACGATCTTGCTGCAGTGCGGACACCGCGCCATCGCAAACGGAATCACCAGATCGGAGAAATGTTCCGCATTCCCCTGCTCCCGCGGCACGGACGCCGCCCATTTGAGACCGGTGCTCTCAAATTTCCCCGCGATGTCGAAACTTTCCGACCCGGGATCCTGAGGCTCATAATCCGCCTCGCGGGTTGGAATCTGCAGACTTGCCTCGGTCACCTCCCGCGTCTGCTGGATGATCCGCAGCACGTGGATCATCGAGATAATGAACGCCACCAGCAAAAACAGCAGGATCAGTTTTTCATAATGCCGCTTCAGGAATTCCAAAATAAACCTCCATGCCCCCGCTAGTTCTGCATGACATAATCGACGTCGATCACCGCACGACACTCATCGCTGCCGCCGACAAGCGTATCACCGTAGCCGAAACGTTCAAAATATTTTTTCTTCTTTTCGGCTTCTTCAAAATCCTTCACCACCTGCGCCCGCCGCGCCTGCATCTCCTCGGCGGAAAGCGTGCGACTGCTGCGCTTCGGCCTCTCCTCCCGCGCCGCCGGCCTCTCCTCCCGCGCCGCCGGCCGGCGGCGC
>CAZPWP010000009.1:0-10936 GCA_964590295.1 uncultured Victivallis sp. | reverse complement strand
CGGCCTCTCCTCCCGCGCCGCCGGCCTCTCCTCCCGCGCCGCCGGCCGGCGGCGCCCGCGGCGCCCGCGCACCACCGGCGGAGCGGCTGGAGTCGTCGTCGCAGCAGCTGCCATCGCCGCATTCCGGCGATTCTCCTGCTCCACCAGCGAATCGATGAAGTCCTGCGGCAACGTGCCGTCCTGTGAGAAGAGCGCCTCCGTCGGATCATTCAAAGCGTACAGCGAAACACTCCGCACCAGATAAATCCGATTGGCGGGGAAGGAATTGTCGATGTCCGCAACCAGTTTGCGAATGCTGCCGATCGAACCGATCACCTCAAAGGAGAAGTGGTGCAGCTGGTACCCGTTCGACTCCTCCCCCTGCAGCGTACGCTTGCGGAACGCAGTCAGCTCCCGGACTCCGGACTTGCTGATCTTCTGCACCAGATCGCCGATGATATCCCAGTTGCGCGCCACCAGCGGATACTCCTCCGGCTGATAGACCGTCTTCTCCTCAAAGGAGAAGAGCGACGCGTTCGGCTCCACCGCCACTTTGCCGGCAAGCATGTCGAGCAGCTTGTACCGATAATCGCTGATGAACTTGGTCAGATTCTCCGGACGGCCCTGCATCGTCCGCGGGATTCCCATCGCCGTGAGAAACACTTCGTCAATGTTGTTTTCCGTAATCGGTTCCGTGGTCACATTCTCCGCCACCTTGCGGAACTCCTGCAGCGCCTCCGTCCAGTTGCTGAACCGGCGCTGGAACTGTTTGTAGAACACCCCCTGCTGCGCGCTGTTGTTCGCATTCTGGTCCCATCCCTCGTGGAGCTGCTGTTTGAGCCAGTCCAGTGTGATCTCTTTCGGCGCGCCCTCCGCCTTCGCTTCCTTCGGAGTAAGTTTCAACATCTTGATGAAGACATCCACCGCCGACTCCATCGGATGGCCGAACCGGCGCTGCAGGTCGGTTGCGCTCTTCGAATACAAAGTGATATCCTGCGAGATCCGCGGTTTGTTGTCGTCGACTGGCGCAGGGGTCTTCGAAATCAGCTCGCCAATCTGTTTGCGGAGCTGGTTCGTCTCGCTGATGTACCGGGTCATCTGCGTGTAGCGGATCGCCGTCCAGACCAGAAGCACCATCGCGACCACCACGGAAAGGCCGAGTACGATGAACAGCACCAGATTGTTTTTGACAAATCGATTCACAGTCTCTTTCCGTCCTATTTCTTGACAGGTTCCTTCAGTTTAAGGCGCATTTCGAACGAAGTGAGGTTCAGCACCTCGGTCTCCTGTTCATACTTGTCCAGAATCGAACCGTCATCGTCATTCGAAAAATACTTGGATTTTTTGATCTTCTGCTGCAGCTCATTCTCCAGCAGGTCGCGCCCCCTGAGCACCAGCGTATAACCGACCAGATGGAGCTGCCTGGCCTCCGTGATATCCACAACCTCCGACGCCTGCTGCGGCTTTGCCGCCGAACCGCCGCCGAACGGTCCGAACAGCGAATCATTCTGCGCCGACGCGGCATTCTGCGCCTGCCCCGGCACGGTATCCCCGATCGCTTCCAGTTTGGTCAGCCACATCGAATCCGGGAGCAGCGTCTGGAGCTCATTCAGAATATTCGTCCATTTTCCCCGTTCCGCCAGGAAGTTGGAAGGCACCTCAAAGCTGGACTTCGCAGAATTCAGCGAACCCATCAGCTGATTGATTTCCCCCATCTTCTTATTGGTCTCTTCCACACGGCTCTTGACCCGCTCCACCCGCGCCTTGTCGAAGTTCAACCGGAGGTTGACCCCGACCGCGAAGATCACCAGACAGACGATCAATGAAAATACCGACGCGTAGAAATAGGGCTTCTTGCGGTCCAGCTCCTTCTGGCGCGTGATGCTCCGGGGCGTGAGCGAAATGTCGATCGGGCACTGCGTGAGATTGCGCAGGCTCAGGCCGATCAGCTCCTGAAACATCGGCGCCACCGCCTGCAACGCCTCCTTGTCCACCGACTCGGCGATCGTGATCGCGCTGAAAGTATTCAGATATTCCACCGGCACCCGCAACTTCTCCTGAAAGAAGTCGGTGATGTAAAGCATCGTCGAGCCGCCGCCGGAAAGCAGCACCCGCGTCGGCCGGTTGCCGCCGTGCTGCGCCCGCCAGACATTGAGCGAACGACTCACCTCACCGTGCAGCCGGCTCATCACGTTGCGGGCGATCTTCGAAATGGTCGCCGCCACCTCCGACTCCGGCTCCTCATAGGCGCCGCCGAGCGCGACAAAACCGTGGCGCTGCTTGAGCTCCTCCGCCTCGGCAGAACCGATGCCGAACTCCCTGGCAATCTGATGCGTGATCGAATCACCCGCAATCGGAATACTCCGGATGAATGCCCGGCTGTGGTCGGCAATCATCAGATTGGAGCTGCTGCCTCCGATATTCAGCAGCAGTACACACTCATCATTCCGGCACTGCCCGTTCCCCTTGGCCGCGTTGAACAACGCAACCGGGGCAATTTCCACACTGAGAATCTCCTTGCCGGAGTCCTCGATCACATCGGTGTACCGGGTGATCTGGTCGGTTTTGACCGCGACAAACAGCGCTTCAAATTCCTCGTGCGGCTCGGAGACTTCGACCACCGTGCCGTCCTCCTGCGTCTCGGTCCGCTGCTCCTCCCAGTCGTGGCGGATCAGCTGGTAGCCCCACTCCACCTCGTCCATCGGATACGGCACCGTCTGCCGCGCCTCGAACTCCACCACCTTCGAAATGGCGGAGGAGTTGCCGAGCAGCGGCGGCAGCTTGCTCAACCGGGAGAACGAGGACTGCCCCGGAAGCGACAGCCGCACCTCTTTCGCCGTAAAACCGTTCGAAACAAGCATATCATGGTAGACCTGAGCAAAGCTGAACCCGTCTTCACCGGGCTCATCGAGATGGCGGAACGCGAATTTCCGCAATGTGATTCCGCCGCCGGGAGAGAAGACGAACTCCGCCATCTTCAGATTGTCCCCGCCGACATCAATTGCTAAAATCATGTTCTCCTTTGCCATTTCCTCTTGTTCCGATTGTTCAGCGCCGGTATCTCCGCCCCCCGCGCGTGATGATTACTTCATACTGTCCGGTTTGATCAGATCATAATCGTCCGGCCGGATCATCCGCCACGGCGTGCTGCTGCGCGGCAGAATCCCCCCGTCTATCTTCAGTGCGCCGGAAACGGACGCATATTTTTCGAATTCCGCCGCAAGCTGCTGCTCGTTCGCCCCGCGCAACCCGTAGAATCCGCGCCCGATCACCGTCCCGTTCCGGTCCGTGAAGGTCGCTTCCGCCAGAAACGTGTTCGACGAAACCGAACTGCCCGAACCGGTGGCGGGCAGATAGCGGTCCAGAAGCTGCGGCGGAATCATCATCGTGGCCGTGTGCCGGCGGCCGTCGATCGGCACGGTCATGAATCGGGTGACTCCATTCATCACGCAGGTGAGTTTCCGCCCCCCGCTCTGTGCCGTAAATACTGCAGTCAGCGTGAGATTGACGTCGTCGATCCACGCCCGGCGGTTCTTCTCGATCTTCGGATAGTAATCAATGACGAAAACCGCCCAGCGGTTCTTCAGATTGTTGCTCATCGCACCGCCGGTGAAATTGTCGCTCCCGAAGTTCGGCGCCGTAACATTACTCTGCAGCGAGATTTTAATCTTGTTGAAGAAGTACTCATCCCGCGGCGCTCCGGAAACCGATACGGCGGACCACACGCCCGCCGTCATCGCCAGAACCGCCAGAACGCTCCTCATCTTGATCTTACTTCCTTGTCCTGATCTTTTCGCCTGTACCGGACTATTCCGCCGCATCCGTCTTCGGAGCAGTTTCACCCTTCGGAGCCGCCTCCGCCTTCACCGCCGGAACGGCCGACGCCTCCAGCGCGGCGGCGACCCCGTCGTCCGAGCGCCCCATCCGGACCCCGCGGCCGATCAGGGAAGCGAGCACCAGCGTGAGCAGGAAAAATACCGCCGTCATGATGACGGTGGCCCGCGTGAGATGGCTGCCCGCCTGCCCGCCGAACACCGATTCGCCGATACCGCCGAATGCGGCGCCCATACCGCCGCTCTTCGACGGCTGAATCAGAATAATCCCGATCAGCAGCAGGGAAACCACCACCACCAACGCGTAAAGAAAAACGGTCAAAGTCGACATGAAACTGCACCCTTTTCTGACAATTATCCATCCCGCCCGTGCCCGACCGGCGACCCGGCGTTCCAGATGAAACCAGTTGATATTATCGCACAGCTTGGAAAAAGTCAAATCTTTTTCCCAAAACTTTGCGCCAATATCATGATATTTTACGGAATTACACCCGATTTACTTCGCAATGGCGTTATGCACCAGCGCCGAGAAGCTCTCCGCCTTGAGCGCCGCACCACCGATCAGACCGCCGTCAATGTTGCGCTGCGCGACCAGCTCCTTCGCATTTTCAGGCTTCATGCTGCCGCCATACTGAATCCGCACCCCTTCGCCGATTTCGCGGCCGAACATGTCGTTCAGCGTGCAGCGGATGAAGTTGTGGGTCAGCTCCGCCATCTCCGGAGTCGCCGTCTTGCCGGTCCCGATCGCCCAGACCGGTTCATACGCGATCACCACCCGGGACATCTCCTCCCCGGTGAGCCCGGCAAGTCCCCCCTCCAGCTGACGCGCCAGCACCTCTTCCGTGCGGCCGCCTTCCCGCTCCTCCAGCAGTTCGCCGACGCAGACGATCGGCTTGAGTCCGGCAGCCAGCGCCGCCTTCAGGCGCTTGTTGACACTCTCGTCGGTCTCGCCGAAATACTGACGACGCTCGCTGTGGCCGAGAATGACGAACTCGGCGCCCGCCTCCTTCAGCATCGCCGCGGAAATCTCGCCGGTGAAGGCGCCGCTCTCCGCCCAGTGAACGTTCTGCGCGCCGACCTTGATGTTGCTGCCGCGGGCGGCTTCCACCACCGCGGCGAGCGTGGTGAACGGCGGGCAGACCACGATCTCCGCACAATCCGGGCAGACATCGGCGACCAGAGGCTTCAACGCCTCGACCAGCGCCCTGCCCTCGGCGGCGGTCTTATTCATTTTCCAGTTTCCGGCGATGATGACTTTGCGACTCATTCTATTTTCCTCTCCTATCATGAATTTTGAAATCAGGCGATAAAAAGCCGGCTGAGAGTATAGCACAAAAAACGCCGTTTTGCAAATGAAAGAATTCACGGAGTGCGGGTTTGCATCCGTTTTTTTTCGATTTTTCCCGCTTCCGCCTCCGGTTTCGGCGCGTGCTTATCCACCGCGACCGCCGACAGAAACCGGGTGCGCCGCCAGAGAATCCAGAGCGACCACCACCCGGTGCTGCGCTCCTGCGAGACGATATCCTCCACGGCATCCCCCTTCAGCAGTTTCGCCCGCACATCCAGCATCGAATACATGTAGCGGTTGTGAAGGCGGTCCGAAAACATCTTGTACTCCCGCCGGTTCGGCCGGGTGGTGGAGCCGCTCCATACCGGCAGCCAGTAGAAAAGGTAAAACCCCGTGTTGCTCGCCTCGATATTCCCGACTACCGTCCGCCCGGTCCCGCTGACCTGCCCCGGCAGCGGCGGCGTGCTCCGGATGAATGACGTATTGCACCCCGCCGGCAGCACCAGCGCCGGCAGCATCAGACAGAAAACAAGCTGTTTCATTTCAGGATTCCTCTGTGATTTTGCGTCCCTCAAAACCGTTCTTCCGGATAATCTAATTCCGGAATCCGGCTTTTACAAGTCAAACGGGAGGGAATTCCCACACGACGCTGACACGATTTTAACATTCGGGGAGTACATTCTTCTCCCCGGAACGAAACAATCCGGCGGAGAATCAACCGCAGTCCGTCAAAAACAAGGAATTCGTATGAATTCGCAGCGCAGCGACACTCGCTCCGGGTGCCGGATTCGACGCGATGCGTCTCTCCTCCTCCGGCGCCGCCGGAAACAAGGAGGCGGAGAAGATCCTCTCGGAAATCAAGGATCACACCGCCGATGCCGGCGGTTCCAACCGCTGCTTCTTCCGCCGGCGTCGGCTCGACCCCGAACGCTGATTCACCGCGGAACGGAAAAAACGGGCCGCTTCTCCCGTTGCGGAAAACCGGCCCGTTCTTTTTTTCAACCCGCCGTCACAATTCAGTTGCCGTAACAGGCGAGGTCGCCGAGCATCTCCTCGATGCGCAACAGCTGATTGTATTTGCAGATCCGGTCGGTGCGCGACAGAGAACCGGTCTTGATCTGCCCGGCGTTGGTCGCGACCGCGATATCCGCGATCGTGGTGTCCTCGGTCTCCCCGGAGCGGTGGCTGACCACGGCGGTGTAGCCGGCCCGGTGCGCCATCTCGATCGCATCCAGCGTCTCCGTGAGCGTGCCGATCTGGTTGACCTTGATCAGAATGGAGTTGGCCGCGCCCAGTTCGATCCCCTTTGCCAGATACTTGACGTTGGTGACGAAGAGATCGTCGCCGACCAGCTGGCAGCGGTCGCCGATCTTTTCGGTCAGCAGGCTCCAGCCCTCCCAGTCGGATTCGGCCATGCCGTCCTCGATCGAATCGATCGGATAGAGCCGGATCAGCTTCTCAAGGTACTCCGCCTGCGCGGCGGCATCCCGCCTCGGCGCGGAATCCCCTTCGAACTTCGTGTAGTCGTAGATTCCCTTCTTATAGAACTCGCTCGACGCGCAGTCCAGCCCGATCATGATATCCTTGCCCGGCTTGTATCCGGCCAGGTCGATCGCCTTGATGATCGAATCGAGCGCCTCCTCGGTCCCCCCCTTGAAGGCGGGCGCGAAACCGCCCTCGTCGCCCACCGCGGTCGAGAGACCCTTCTCCTTGAGGATCTTCTTGAGCGCGTGGAAGGTTTCCGCCCCCATCCGCAGCCCTTCGCGGAAGGAGTCCGCGCCGACCGGGCGGATCATGAACTCCTGAAAGGCGATCGGCGCGTCGGAGTGCGAACCGCCGTTGATGATGTTCATCATCGGCACCGGCAGCACCTTGCCGTTGACCCCGCCGATGTAGCGGAACAGCGGCAGATCCAGCTCCGCCGCCGCTGCGCGCGCCGTCGCCAGCGACACGCCGAGAATCGCATTCGCACCGAGCTTCTCCTTGGTCGGCGTGCCGTCGAGGTCGATCATCGCCTGGTCGATGCCGATCTGGTCAAGCGCCTCCAGTCCTTCGATCTCCGGGAAGATTTTTTCGTTGACGTTGTCAACCGCCTTGAGCACCCCCTTGCCGCCGTAACGTTTTTTGTCGCCGTCGCGCAGTTCAAGCGCCTCGTTCTCGCCGGTGGACGCCCCGGAGGGAACCGCCGCCGACGCGGAAGCGCCGGATTCCAGCTCCACCTCCACCTCGATGGTGGGATTGCCGCGGGAATCCAGAATCTCTCTGGCATGAACATTTCTGATCTCAGACATGGTGACACCTCCCCCTCTTTGCCGTTCGCTTTTCGGAACCCGATGTTCCGTTCAATACGATCAAATATAGTGCCGTTTTTCGAAAAATCAATCCGTCCGGCCGCTTTTCGCATTGAAAAATGCTCTGCGTGGAGTATTTTGTAGCATGGTCAAAATCAGGAAAGGAACTCCGTCAGATGAAAGCATTCTGGATCACCCTCGGCGTCATCGCCGCCGTCATCGTCATCACCGTCATTGCCGCAATTTCGATCCGCAACGGCTTGATCGAGCGCGATGAACAGGTCCGCGAAAACTGGAGCCAGATCGAAACCCAGCTCCAGCGCCGCGCCGACCTCATCCCGAACCTCGTGAACACCGTCAGGGGATACGCGAAGCACGAGGAGAAGATCTTCTCCGAAATCGCCGCCGCGCGCAGCCGCCTCCTCGCCGCAAAAGGCCCCGCCGCCAAGGCGGAAGCCGGTTCACAGCTCGAAGGCGCCCTCGGGCGGCTCCTCGCCATCGCCGAAAACTATCCGAACCTCAAGGCGAGCGACAACTTCCTCCGCCTTCAGGATGAACTCGCCGGCACCGAAAACCGGATCAGCGTCGCCCGCACCCGCTACAACCGGATCGTGCGGGAGTTCAACGCCTCGATCCGCAAGTTCCCCGGCTCGCTCTTCGCGCCGGGACTCGGCTTCCAGCCCGCGGAATACTTCCAGCCCCCGGCCGGAAGCGCCGCCGCCGCTGCTCCACCCGCGGTAACCTTCTGATCCGGAGTGTGTTCCCATGAGAACTCTGTTCCAGCTTCTCCTCCTGTTCGGGCTGTTGCTCCACCTCGCGGCGGAGGAGCCGAAGGTGCCGCCGCTCTCCGGCCGGGTGGTCGATCAGGCGAAGATCTTCGGCACGGACGGCGCCGCGAAGATCGAGTCGGCCATCCGCGCGCTGGAAACCGCCACCGGCGGCGGCCAGATGGCGGTGCTCACGATCGACACGCTCGACGGCGCCCCCATCGAGGAGTACGGAATCCGCGTCATGGATCAGTGGAAGATCGGCCGCAAAGGCAAGGATGACGGCGCCATCCTCATCATCGCGTTGCGCGACCGCGCGATGCGCCTCGAAATCGGCTATGGCTGGGAGGGCGACATCAACGACGCCCGCGCCGGTGACATCATCCGCGGACTCGCCCCCTTCTTCCGCGAGAACCGTTACGCCGACGGCGTCCTCTTCGCCGTAGGGGAGGTGCAGCGCCTCGTCACCGGCAAAGCGCCGGAAAACCGGCCGGAGGCTCCGGCTCGCACTGCCCGTCGCAGCCCGGAGAGATCGGACTCGTTCCTGCCGATCGCCGTTTTCATCATTCTGCTCCTCTTCATGGCATCCCGCTTCGGGCACGGCGGCCGCTCCGGCGGCGGATTCGGCGGCGGCGGATTCGGCGGCGGCGGATTCGGCGGCGGCGGATTCGGCGGAGGCGGCGGGCGCGGCGGAGGCGGCGGCGCCTCCGGGCGCTGGTGAACGTGCGGTACGCGAAAGGTCCGACAACGATGCTTGACGATACGGGAATGGTGATTGTTGCGGGCGGCTCCGCCCGACGGTTCGGCGGAGGCAACAAACTGCTGATCGAAATCGCCGGCATGCCGCTCTTTCTCCACACCGTGCGCCGTTTTCTGCCGGAACTTGCGGGGCGGATCGTCGTGGTCGTCCCCCATGCGGAACGGGAGCTCTTCCGGACCGCGGCCGACCGTCTGCCGCCGGATCACCGCCCGATCTGGGCGGATGGCGGCGCGGTCCGAAGTGAATCGGTGAAGAACGGCCTCGCCGCTCTGCCGGACGGCGTGACGATCGCGGCGATTCACGACGCGGCGCGCCCGCTGGCCGATCTTGCGCTGCTGAAGAAACTGGTGGAGCAGGCCCGGCGGGTCGGCGGCGCGATTCCGGGCAAACCGGTGACCGACACCTTGAAGCGGACCGCGCCGGATGGCCTCCTCTGTGAAACGGTGAACCGCAGCGGCCTCTGGCGGGTGGAGACGCCGCAGGTCTTCCGGCGGGCGGCGCTGGAGAAGGCGTATTGCCGCGCGGGAGATCGCGAGTTCACCGACGACGCCGGAGTGATGGAGGCGGCGGGATTTCCGGTCGCGCTGATCCGCAACGAAGCGGAAAACCTGAAACTCACCTACGCGGGAGAAACCGAATTTCTGGCCCGCCTGCTGGAAACGGAACAGCCGACATGAAACTCGCGCGCGCGGCACACCTGAAACTGGGACGGCGCGGCGAAACGCTCGCCTGCCGGCTGCTGCAGACCAAAGGGTACGACATTCTGGCGCGGAACTGGCGGATCAAGGCGGGGGAACTGGACATCGTGGCCCGTGACGGGGCGATGCTGGTTTTCGTCGAAGTGAAAACTCTGCGGCGCAACGGCTTCTTCCGGCCGCTGGACAATCTGTCGTCCCGCCAGCGGCAGCGGAATTTCCACGCCGGGAAATTCTACTGGAAGATGCTCCGCATGCCGGAACTGCGGGCGCGCTTCGATCTGGTGGAAGTGGTGCTGGGGCGCCGGGACCTGCGGACCATCCGCCACTGGAAAAACTATCTGCCGCAGCTCCCGGACGCTCCGCGGCGGAAATTTCAAGCCGGAAAAGGCTGCGGATTGCCGACTGCACGGGAGAAAGCGACCGGCGGGGGAACGGGGACCGGATGCGGATGCGGATGAAAACAGGAATTTTCGACATGGTGGAATGGTTCTGGAAATTTGCGGCATGGTACAACCTCTTTCCCTGTCCGATCTGCCGGACCGGTGAAGGAGACGGACGCAACCGCTTCTGTCCGGAGTGCCGAAAGGAGCTGCACCGGATTCCCGGCCCCCATTGTCCGGGCTGCGGCGGCAAACGGAACGGCGTGCTCGCGGTCTGTTCGAAATGCCTCGCTGCGCCGCCCCGGCCGTGGGTCGGCGCGGCGTCCGTATTCGAATACCGCGATCTTGCCCGGAAAATGCTTCACGACTTCAAATTCCACAACTTCCCGGAACTGGCGCGTCCGCTGGGAGAACTGGCCGCCGAGGTCATGCGCGGGGAGAAATTCCGCGCGGATCTGGTGGTTCCGGTGCCGCTGCACTACACGCGGCTCTTTCTGCGCTCCTACAACCAGGCGGGACTCTTCGGTGCGGTGACCGCGAAGAACCTCGGCATTCCATTCGCCGACGCGCTCAAACGGGTGAAACGCGGCCGGCGTCAATCCAGCCTGAACGGGAAGGAACGGCACAAGAATCCCTCCGGAGCCTTCGCGGTGCGCCATCCGGCGCGGATCGCCGGAAAACAGATTCTGCTGGTGGATGACATTTTCACGACGGGCGCGACGCTGACGGCGGCGGCCAATGCGTTGCTGAGAGCGGGTTCCGGACCCATTTTCGTGTTGACGGCGGCCCACACCCCGCGTTACAGCCGGTAAAAAAGAGTGAAAAGCGATTCATTTCGCTTGATATCCGATTCCGGCCGGATTATATTAGAAAATCCATGGGGCAATTAGCTCAGTCGGTTAGAGCGTTTGCTTTACACGCAAAATGTCGGGGGTTCGAG
>CAZPWP010000008.1:0-17925 GCA_964590295.1 uncultured Victivallis sp. | reverse complement strand
GCGTCTGCCGGTAGAACACTTCGAGGCGGGACTTCGCGGTTTCCAGTAAGTCATCGGGGCGCTGGAAGAGTTCGCCGCCGCACTTGTCGCAGACGTTCTCCCGCTTCGAGGGCTGGAAGAGCTTGTTGTAGATCGCACCGCACTTCCGGCAGTTCTGCCGGGCGGTCAGCCGCTGAAGCAGAAGTTCGTCATCGACCTTGAGGTAGACCACGCGGTCGAGCTGCGTGCCGAGTTCGAGGAGCGCGCCGGCCAGCAGTTCCGCCTGCCGGATGGTGCGCGGGAAGCCGTCGAGGATGAAACCTTCCTTCCGGCAGTCGGGCTGCCCGAGCCGGGCGCGGACCATGCCGGCGACCACTTCGTCAGGGACGAGTTTCCCCGCTTTCATCAGCGTGGAGGCCTCGCGGCCGCGCTGAGTGTCGCGTTTGATTTCGTCGCGCAGCAGATCGCCGGTGGAGATGTGGACCAGCGGCTGTTGCGCGAGCACGAGGGCGGAGATGGTGCCCTTTCCGGCGCCGGGGGCGCCGATGAAGATCAGATTTTTCTGCTTGAGCATGATATTTCCCGATTTGTAAATGAATGAATATAGTGATCCGGTGAAAGCCTCACCGGTGAGTGCCGAAATATCCGGGAAGCTCGCTTTCCGGAATTTCGTTCTGCGACCCGTCCGCCATGCTCTTGACCACGGCGACGCCCTTCTCCAGTTCCGCTTCGCCGCGGATGACCGCATATTTCGCACCGGACTTGTTCGCACTGCGCAGCTGCGCCTTGAAGGAGCGCTCCTCCAGCTCCAGCGCGACGGTGATTCCGGCGCGGCGCAGTTCGCCCGCCAGCTTCAGATTGGCCATCCGGGCGGCGGCTCCGAGTCCGACCAGGTAGAACGAGGCCGGATCGACGCCGGGCGGATTGAGGTGGAGCACATCCTGCACCATCAGCAGCCGCTCCATTCCGGCGGCGAATCCGACTCCCGGAACCGGACGGTTCTGGCCGGGCAGGAAGAGCTCATAGCGCCCGCCTCCGGCGATCGCGGTCTGGGCGCCCAGGCCGGAGTGGCTCACTTCGAAGACGGTGTGCACGTAATAATCCAGCCCGCGCACCAGCAGCGGATCGACCGTGTGGGGGATCCCGAGCGCAGTGAGCGCCGTCTGAACCTCGTCGAAGTAGGCGCGCGATTCATCGCTGAAACTCGCCACGTAGTCGGGGGCGTCGGCCACCACCTTGCGGCACGCCTCCTGTTTGCAGTCGAGGATGCGCCAGACGTTGCGTTCGAGCCGCGCCTTGCAGTCGTCACACATGGTGTCGATGTATTTCGCGAAGTAGTTGCGCAGCAGTTCGCCCGCCGGTCCCCGGTCGGCGACGACGCCGCGGGTGTTGATCGCGAGTTTCGCGTCGGTGATGCCGAGTTCCCGCAGAAACTCCATCAGCATGGCGATGCATTCGGCATCGATGAGCGGAGCGACCCGGCCGACGTTTTCGACGCCGATCTGGTGAAACTGGCGGCGGCGTCCCGCCGCGGGCCGTTCACCGCGGAACATCGGTCCGCAATAGTAGACGCGCTGTTCGACGCCGTTGAGGACGTCGGTGTTGGAGAGAGCGCGCATGACGCCCGCGGTTCCTTCCGGCCGGAGAGTGAGGCTGCGTCCGCCGCGGTCCTCGAAGGTGTACATCTCCTTCTGGACCACTTCGGTTTCGCCGCCGAGGCCGCGCTGAAAGACTTCGGTGTATTCGAAGATGGGGGTGCGCAGTTCGCCGTAGCCGTATCGGGAGAATACCGAGGCGGCGGTATTCTCAAGGGTGCGCCAGCGCCGCGCTTCCGCCGCGAAGATATCCGCCGTTCCCGGCGGTGGGGCAAAGTTTGCCATGGAACTGTTCCCGTGTTGTTGATACTGCGGCCGCGCCGGAATGGTTCCCGGCGCGTACCGTCAAAAATAAACCACGCCCGACGAAAAAAATCTCCGTCAGGCGTGTCATCGTCTCTTCCTCGCGACCCAGCTTATTTGAACTGGGCGGGGTTGAGCTTTTCAACCGCTTCCTTGAGTTCCTTGCCGGCGCGGAATTTTACCACTGCGCGCTCCGGAATGATCACTTCGTTCTTCGGCTGGTTGGGGTTGCGGCCCTTGCGGCTCTTGCGGACCTTGATCTCGAAGACGCCGAAGTTGCGCAACTCGATGGTGTTGCCGGCAATCAGGTCCTCGGCGATGTAATCGAGAGTCTTCTGGACCACTTCCGCAACGTCATTCTGAATAAATCCGGTTTCCCGTGCGATCTTAACCACCAGATCACGCTTGGTCATTTTCTGTTCTCCTGAAATCATTAGGGTTTGAAATGCTCCATAATACCATTTCAATAATATTACACCAAAAATGCGGATAGTCAACACTTTTCACGGAAAAAAGCGGGATTTTTATCAATCTGCGCCGCAAATGCCTGATTTTTGTGCTGTATCCGGTTGTCCTGCCGGTGATCCTTTCCCCTTTCAGCCCTCCTTCTGTTTAAGTACCGCGCGGCGGAAGTTTTTCTTGCCGGCGCGGAGCACCAGTCCGTTTTCACCGAAGTCGGCGAGCCGCACCGCCGCCACCGGATCGGTGACCTTGCTGTCGTCGATCGAAACCGCGCCGCCCTGAATCAGACGCCGGCCGTCGCTGTTGCTCCTGCACAGCCCCGCGAGAACCAGCAGCCGGGCGACGGTGATCCCCTCCGGAGCGGCAAGTTCCGCCGGATCGATCTCGGCGACCGGGAGTTCCGCGGTGATCCGCACCGGCTCCACCGAGAGGATCGTGCTGGAGGTGAAAATCTTCCGCTCCGGATCGGCGAAGCCGAACCGGCTCCCCGCGGTGACGAACGCCTCGCGCGCCGCCGCCTCCCCGTGGGCGAGACAGGTCGCCTCGTAGGCGAGGATCTCCTTGGCGCGGTTGATGTTCCCGGTCGGATCACAGAGCTGTTTGATCTCTTCGACCGGCAGCGGGCTGAAGTAGAGCAGCAGCTTCTCGACCTGCGAGTCGTCGGAATTGCGCCAGAACTGGTAGTAGTCGAACACGCTGGTGCGGTTGACGTCGAGCCAGACGTTGGCGCCGCCGGAAGTCTTGCCGAATTTCTGCCCGTTGCTGTCCATCAGCAGCGGAATGGTCATGCAGTGGACCTCGTTTCCGCTCTTGCGCCGGACCAGTTCGGTGCCGGCGACCATGTTGCCCCATTGGTCCTGCCCGCCCATCTCGAGCTTGCAGCCGTAGTCGCGGTTGAGAATGTAGAAGTCGTACCCCTGGAGGATCGAATAGTTGAATTCGAGGAAGGAGAGGCCGTTCTCGAGCCGGGACTTGACCGACTCCTGCGCCAGCATCCGGTTGACGCTGAAGATGCTTCCCACCTCGCGGAGCATTTCGATGTAGCCGATTCTGCAGAGCCAGTCGGCGTTGTTGACGAAGAGCGCTTTCCCGTCGGAGTCGTCGATGAAACGGTGGAGCTGCTCCCGCAGACAGCGGACGTTCTCCGCGATGGTTTCGAGTGTCATCATCGGCCGCGCGGAGATCCGCCCCGAGGGGTCGCCGATCTGTGCGGTCGCACCGCCGACCAGCACGATCGGAGTATGCCCCGCCTTCTGCATCAGCCGCATTGCCATCACCGGCAGCAGATGGCCGACGTGCAGGCTGCTTCCGGTCGGATCGAAGCCGACGTAAAATCTGACCTGCTCCGTGGTCAGAAGTTTTTCAATCGCCGCCTCGTCGGTCTGCTGGTAGCAGAAGCCCCGCGCTTTGAATTCCTGATAGATGTTCATGATGCCTGCCAGATGATTTTGATGTTTAAGCTGATACTATAGCTGTTTTTTCTGCAACTGCAAATCGAAAATACAAAAAAACGGCGGCCCGGAGCATTACCGCTCCGGGCCGCCGGAATGAAATCGGGACGACGGTCAGCGGCGGCGCTGCTTGGCTTCGCGGCGCTTGACTTCGCTCGGTTTTTCGTAGTGGCGCCGGTTCCGGAGTTCCTTGAGGGTGCCTTCCTTGTCTAGCTTCTTTTTCAGGCGGCGCAGAGCGCGGTCGATGATTTCGCCTTTCTTGACGCGGACTTCGGTATCCATGATTGATTCACCCCCTTTGCGATACGTTTGATTTTGAACATACAATCATTTAATATACACCGCAGGACAAACGGTGTCAAGAGGAAAATTCGGAAAAATCAGCCGCGGCGCAGCATCGCCTGTCCGATCCGGAGTCCGTCGGCGGCGGCGGACATGATCCCCCCCGCGCATCCGGCTCCTTCGCCGGAGAGGTAGAGGCCGGGGAGGGAGGATTCCAGCGTCGCCGGATCGCGGCGGAAACGGAACGGGCTGGAGACGCAGGTTTCGATGCCGACCAGTTTCCCGTGCCGGATGAATCCGGGCATGATCCGGTCGAAGTGGGTGAGCGCGGCGGCGATTCCGGCGCCGAGCTCCTCCGGCAGCAGCCGGTCGATCCGGCCGGGGGTGACGCCGCAGCGGCAGCCGGTACGGCGGTTCGAAAGTCCGTCCCGGCGGCGGAGGAAGGCGGCGGCGTCCTGTGCCGGGAGCGTATAGTCGCCGCCGCCCTGTTCGAAGGCGGTCCGTTCAAGCGTTTCGAGCTGTTCGTAAGCCGCGTCGGGCCCGGCGTACCTCTCCGGCGGAAAGGTGACGATGAGGCAGCTGTTGGCGAACTCTCCGGCGCGGGCGTAGTCGCTCATGCCGTTGGTGACCGAGCGGCCGCGCCAGGCGGTGGCGTTGAGGATCTCTCCGCCGGGGCACATGCAGAAGGTGCTCACGCCCGGCGCATGTTGCGGGTGGGAAACCATGTGGTATTCGGCGGCGCCGAGCGCTTCGGGCCGCGAGCCGGTGAGCCGGTACTGCCGCCGGTCGATGAACTCCTGCGGGTGTTCGATCCGGCAACCGATCTGGAAGGGTTTGAATTCGCCGGATACCCCCTGTTCCCGGAGACGGCGGGAGAGGGCGCGGCCGCCGAGACCGGCGGCGATCAGCGTGAGCGGCGCTTCGATCGTCTCCCCGGCGGCGGTGACGACGCCGCGGCACCGCCCGCTTTGCAGCAGGAGACCGGTGACCTCGATGCCGAACCGGAACTCCCCGCCGAGCGCGAGGATCTTTTCGCGCAGTCCGGCGGCGACGATCCGCAGGCGGTCCGAACCGATGTGAGGACGCTTGAGGTAGCGGATTTCCGCCGGGGCGCCCGCTTCGGCGTAGGCGTTCAGAATGAAGCCGGAGTTCCCGTTGCGGATGCCGGTGTAGAGCTTTCCGTCGGAGAAGGTTCCGGCACCCCCTTCGCCGATCAGCAGGTTGCTCGACTCGTCGAGTTCGCGTGTTTCGAGAAAGCGCTGTACGTTGGCGAAGCGGGTTTCCACCTCCGGCCCGCGGTCGAGGACGATCGGCCGGGTTCCGGCCATGGCGAGTGCGAGCGCGGCGAAGATTCCGGCCGGACCGGTGCCGACCACCAGCGGGTGACGCAGGGCCGTCTCCGGCAGTTCAAGGCGGGGGGCATCGAACTGAGCCAGGGCTTCGGGCGGCACCGGTTCCAGTTTCCGGGCGGCGGCGGAGTGTTCCTCCACTTCGACCAGCAGCGTGTAGACCAGCTGCGGCGTGCCGCGCCGGGAGTCGATGCTTTTGGAGAGGATCCGCCAGTCGAGCAGCGCCTGCGGCGGAATTCCCGCCCGGCGGGCGGTGAGCGCTCCGATTCGGCGGTCGATGTCGGCGGGGGCGGAGAGGGGATTGACGGAGAAGTTCCGGAAAATCGTGTACATGAAAAGGACTCTTACTCTTCCGGCATCGGCGCTTCCACCACGAGCTGTCCGTTCCGGAATTTCGAGCGGGGAATCGCCTTCTTGACCACCGACTGCTGGAAGGTGAGCGGCTCCTCCTCTTTCGGGGCCGGTTTCGCCGTCGGTTCCGTCGCCGGAGCGGCATCTTCCGCCGGGGTGGTTGCAAGCTCTGCCGTCTCCTCCGGATCCGTCGTCTCCGCGGTTTTCTCCGCCGGCGCCTTTCCGTCAGCCTGCGGGGCCGGTGGCATCGGCACGGCGCCCTCCTCCTCCGGGGTGGGCGGATCGGCTTTGCGCGCCAGCTCCAGCAGCGGGGCAAGCCGGTCGCGGGCGGCGGTATTCTGGAAACTCGCCCGGTCCACCGCGCGGCTGATGGAAACCAGCGAGGTGGTGGCGGCACGTTCCAGTTCCGGCAGCGAGACGATTTCGGCGATCATCTGCTTCTGCGGCACGGTGCAGAGCAGAAAGGCGAGAAAACTGGCCAGAACCATTCCGGCCAGGAAGCCGCAGACTCCGCCGCCGAGCTTGTCGACCGCTCCGGGGAAGGTGAAATCCCACCGCATCTCCGGGTGGAGTTGCTCGACCACCTTGTAGAGCACCAGAAAGGTGACGAAAGCTCCCGCGACCATCGAAACCGCCGGTTTGAAGGCGGCCGCCGTTTCCGGCAGCGAATAGAGCTTGCTGATCATCGCTTCGCTCCAGACGCCGATATAGACGGCGAAGAGCAGATTGCAGAAGTCGAGATAGCTGTGGAACAGGCGGCGGTTCAGGCCGATCAGCGCGGCGATGACGGGTATGCCCCAGAGAAGCAGCATTTCCATGGTTTCCTCACTCCAGATTGAGCGTTACACGTTCGATTTCTTCGACCGAGGTGATTCCCGCCTCGACCAGCTTGAATCCCTCGTAGGCCATGATCGAACTGCCGTGTTCGCGTTCGATCTCCTCCTTGATGCTGCTCAAGGTGGCGTTCTCGGCTTCGAGGGCGGTGCGCAGGGAGTTGTTCATCACCATCAGATCGAAGATGGCAACCCGCCCGGAGTATCCGGTGCCGTCGCAGTCGCGGCAGCCGACCGGGCGGCAGACGTTGCGGGTGCTCAGCCCCGCCTGGCGGAAGTACTCCGCGTATTCCGGGGCGAGCTCCACATGTTCCCTGCAGTGGCAGAGGCGGCGCACCAGCCGCTGCGAAACGAGCAGCTGCAACGTCGCGGCGACGCTGCGCAGCGGCACGCCGAGGTTGATCAGCCGGTCGATGGTGCCGAGGTTGTCGTTGCTGTGCACGGTCGCGATGATGAGGTGGCCGGTCTGGGCGGCGTGGAACGACACCTCTGCGGTCTCCTCGTCGCGGATCTCGCCGAGGCAGATGATGTCCGGATTCTGGCGCAGGGCGTTGCGCAGCAGTTTGGCGAAGGTGATGTCCGCCTTGGTGTTGACCTCCATCTGGCTGATGTTCTCCATGACATGCTCGATCGGGTCCTCGATGGAGATGACGTTCTTGAGCGAATAGTCGATCGCCTGGAGCAGCGCGTAGAGCGTGGTGGTTTTGCCGCTGCCGGTCGGACCGCAGATCAGGATCATGCCGGATGGCATCCGGACGGCGTTCTGCATGGTTTTCAGATTCTCCCCGGTCAGCCCGGCGTCGCGCAGTGTGAGCGGACCGGCGCTGGAGGCGAGCACCCGGACAGTGACCTTCTCCCCTCCGAAGGCCCCGACGCTGGCGACGCGGAACGACGCCGGCCCCTTCGCGCTCTCCGCGCTGAAGGCGCCGTCCTGCGGACGCCGCTTCTCGGTGATGTCCATTCCGGCGGCCACCTTGATCGCGCTGATCACGCTGGAACCGAGGTTGATGTTCATCTCCTCGATCATCCGCAGGGCGCCGTCCACCCGGAAGCGGACCGCCAGCGTTCCGTTCGGTTTCGGGTCGAAGAAGATGTCGCTGGCCCGCTTGGAGAGAGCGTCGTAGAGCAGGTGTTTGAGCCGGAGGATCGCCTCTCCGGATTCGCTGTGCTGCCCGGCTTCCAGCACCGGCTGCCCCCGCGAGTCGCGCAGCTCGATCTCCACGTCGTACCGCCTGGCGTTGACCCGCTGAAAGAGTGAACCGAAGTTGTCCCGCAGCTGCCCGGCGAAGTCGCGCAGCAGGAACACGGCGATCACCAGCGGTCCGGCGAAGAGTGCCGCGAGATTGAGCCAGCCGCGTCCGCGTTCCGGTACGTCGGCGCGCTGGTCGATGTAGTTGAGCACGTAGACGCCGGAGTAGACCCAGGCGGCCAGCAGAATGATCAGAATCGGATTGTAGTTCACGTGTGTTTTCCCTTAACAAATTCCACCGCAAGTATATAATATATTATCACGCTCTGTTTTTTTCAACCCGGTGCGGCTAAAAAAAACGGATTTTCCGCCGCCTTTCTTAAGAAACAACGGATTCGGAAGCGGATTTCTTATCGGGAATGGGAAAAAATCAGAGGAATTCTTCGTTTTCCGCCGTCAGCTTCGCCAGCAGCGCGGGCACCGCGAATTCGGTCCGCAGCGTCCGCCGCCCGAGGGTGACCGGAACCGCGCCACAGCCGGTGAAGAGTTTTACCTCGTCGTCGGTGAATCCTCCTTCCGGGCCGATCAGCAGCGTCGCCGGGTGTTCCTGGCGGGTCGGCAGCGGGCGCTCCGCGGCGGGATGGCCGACGAAGAGGTCGGATTCCGCCGCCAGAAGCGGCAGCTCTTCGCGTACGAAGCGGTGGAAATCCCGCCGGAACTCCACCTGCGGCATGACGGTGTCCCCGCACTGTTCGAGGGCGAGTTTGAGCGTCTCCGCCACCTTCGGCGGGGTGATGGCCGGACTGCTCCAGTAGCTCTTCTCCGCCTTGCGGGTGGTGAGGAAAAAGAAGCGCTTGATTCCCATCGTCGTCGCGCAGTGGAGCACTTTGACGAAGGTGGGCGGCCGCGGCAGGGCGACCGCCAGCGTCACCGGCAGCGGCGGCGGCGGCTCCCGGTCGAGCGACGGGACAAGTTCGGCCGCCTCCGGGGTGATGGAGAGCAATTCCGCCGTGCCGACCGGGCCGTTGAGCAGCCCCGCCTTGCACCGTTTGCCCGGTGCGGCGTGTATGACTTCGTACAGTTGTTTATGGCGGCGGCCGGTGATGCGCACCCGGTCCGGCGCGATGAAATCGGATTCCTCCAGCAGCAGGAGATTCATGCGTGTTTGCCTCCGTGAATTCGTTGACGGAACATAAGATGGCGCGTCAGATGGTTTTTTTCAAGGAGAGGAGGCCGGCGGCCGGAAAAAATCCGCATTTTTCCGCCCGTCGGGGGGGAAAAAACTCCGGAGCGGTGTTATACTATAGAACAGAGAAGAACCAACTTTCAACCTGTGAAGGAGAAGATCATGTCCGGAGCCGTCTTTTACGTCGCCGCGATGTCGGAACAGCCCGACGGCGGCATCTACCGTTATGAAATGCGGGAATCCGCCGCGCCGGTGCAGGTCGGGTTCACCCCGGTCCCCAACGCGAACTACATCGCCTTTTCGCCCGACGGCAAATACATGTACACCACCTGTGCCGTGGAAGGGGCGGGCGGGGTCGCCTCCTTCCGGATCGACGCGGACGGGGCGCTCGTGCCGATCAACACCTGTGCCGCGGGCGGGCGCAGCACCTGCCACGTCATTACCGATCCCTCCGGGAACTTCCTCTACGCCGCCAACTACAGCACCGGCACCTTCGCGGAGTTCAAGCTCGACAACGGACGGATCGTCGGACGCACCCAGCTCATTTTGCATGAGGGCAAAGGGCCGAATGCCGCCCGGCAGGAGTGCGCGCATCCGCACTTCACCGGACTTTCGCCCGACGGCCGCTATCTCTGCGTGATCGACCTCGGAATCGACGCCATCAAGGCGTATCCGATCGACCCGGGAAAGGGGCTGGATGCGGCGGGGGCGATCACCAGTCCGGTCCGTCCGGCGGGTTCCGGCCCGCGCCATCTGGTCTTCGACCGCTCAGGCAAAATCGCCTACCTTCTGAATGAACTGGGCAACACGGTGATCTCCTGCCGCTACACCGACGGCCGGTTCGAGGCGATCGAGACCCGTTCGACCCTGCCGGCGCTGGTCAATATGCCGACCAAGGCGGCGGCGGTCCGGCTCTCGGCGGACGAACGCTACCTCTTCGCCTCCAACCGCGGTTTCGATTCGGTCGCGGTCTTCCGGCTGGACGGCAGGGGCGGCATGGAGCGCACCTCGCTCGTGCTCTCCGGCGGGAGCAGCCCGCGCGACATCAACTTCCTGCCCGGCGGGAAGATGTTCGCCGCCGCCAACGAGTTCTCCGACGCGCTGGTCTTCTTCGACTACGACGGCGAAGGCGGACTCACGCCGAACGGGTTGATCTACAAGCTGCCGCGGCCGCTCTGCGTCATGTGGCGTTGATGACTCCGGCTGCCGCGAATTCCGGGAGGATGGTTTCATGAAAGCGCTGATCGCTCTGCTTCTGCTCGTTTCTCTCTGCGGCTGCTCCACCTTCCGTGCGCTCTTCGACGAGACGCCGGAGGAGACCGCCGACCGCCGGAACCGTTCCGTCGCAGGCGGAGAGAAGAAGGAGTTCCGCGATCCGGTCGAGGACCTGCTCCGGATCCGGCGCAGCAAACCGGCTCCGGTCGCTGCCGGATTCGACCTCACCGAGGAGGAGCGCCGCGTGCTGGAAAACTCGCTCTCCCGCGACGCTGCCCCCAGCGCCGAGGAGGAGGCCTTCCGCCGCCGGGTCCGCGAAGGGCAGCAGAAGAACGAGGCATGGGTCTTCGGCGGCAATCTGTTCAAAGAGTCGAAGTAGGGTGCCATGAAGCCGCGGCGCTCTCTCCTCCCGCGCCTCCCGGCCCGGCCGGAGACGGCTCTCGCGCTGGGGGTGGTGTCCGGTGCCGCCGCCGGGGCGGCGGGCGGGGAGGTTGCGGCGCTCCTCGCGCTGCCGGCGGGCGTGCTGCTCGCCTTTCTGCTGCTCGATTTCCGTCCGGCACCGGCCGCTGCCCTCGGCGTGCTGCTCGGCGCGGCGAGCTGGTTCTGCCACGCAAACGGCTGGGGGGCGAATGACACACTTCGCACCCTGCCTGGACGGAATTTCCGGGCGGAGGCGGTCTGCCGCCTCACCGACGGCAGGATCACCACCGTCGAAGCGATTCCCGCGCCGGGATTGATCCGGGCGGAACTTGCCGCCCTCCGGCTGCTGGGGGAAGAGGAGTTCCGGCCTGCTTCCGGCACGCTTTTTCTGCGGCTCCCGGATCCGGCGCTGCCCGCTCCGCCCTGCGGCTCCGTGATCACAGCCTCCGGCACACTGGAACTTCCGGCGGATTCCGTTTTCCGCTGCGAGGCGGGAAAGCTCCGGCCGGTCCGGAACGGCCTCTCGTTCGCCGGATTTCTCGCCGCCCGCGGGGCGGAACGGCTCTTCCGGGTGGAGCAATTCCGGGTCGACGGCGAGGAGCCGGGCGTCGTCGGGAGACTCTGCCGGGTCCGCGATCTCCTGCTGGAACGGGCGCTGCGCGGCGTCACCTCCGACCAGGTCCGCCGCTGCGCCGCCGCGCTCTTCTTTGGCGCCACCGGCGGGATCGACGACTCCACCCGCGAACGGTTCGTCCGCTCCGGCACGATCCACCTTTTTTCGGTGAGCGGCATGCACGTCGCTGTGCTGGCCGGGGTGCTGCTCTGGCTGCTGCGCCCGCTGCCGATGCGGCCGCGGATGCTGTCGCTGCTGCTGCTGGTCGGGGGATACGTGCTGACCACCGGGGCCAATCCGCCCGCGCTCCGCGCACTCTGCATGATCGGTGTCTGGTGCGTGCTGCGGATGGCGCTGCTCTACACGCCCGCGCTCAACACCCTCTTTCTCTCGGCGGCGGCGATGGTACTGGTTTCGCCGATGCTGGTGCTCGACCTCGGATTCCAGTACTCCTTCGTCATCACCGCGATGCTGATTCTGCTCGCGGAACGGTTCCGGGAGTGGAACGAACTCTTTCGCGAACCGCTGCGGTACATGCCCTCGGGCCGGGCCGCGTTCCGGTTCGAGCGGTCACTCCGGCGGGGGACCACGCTGCTCTTCTCCGTCGTCGGCTGCGTCGCCGCCTTCCTCGCCGGAGCGGGAATCTCACTCCATTCGCAGGGGCTGCTGCTGCCCGGTTCGGTGCTGGCCAATCTGCTGCTCTCGCCGCTGGTGGGAGCGCTCTTCCCCATCCTCGCATTCAAACTCTCGTTCGGACTGCTTCTCGCGCCGCTCGACCGGCTGGGCGCATGGCTGCTCACCGCCGGATTTTCGCTGATGGAGGCGATCGCCGGGAGCGTCTCTGAGTGTTTCGGGCGGATGGCGGCGGTCCGTCCCGCCGCTTGGGAGGCGGTTCTCTTCACCGGAGCGCTGCTCTTCGCCGTCGGGAGCCGGCGGAGGAAACGGCTCGCCGCCGGTGCCGCGCTCCTCGCCGCGCTGCTGCTGACCGGCTGGGTGGTCCGGGCCGGATTCCGGCCGCCGTCGCTGATGACCGGTGCCGGCGGCCGCTCCCCGCTGCCGGTGGTCGCGATCGCCGAACCCGCCCGCGGCATCGGGGTCGCGGTCAACATGCCCGGCGGAGATGCCGCGGAGGCGGCGGCCGGATTCTTCCGGGCCAACGGCATCACCCGGGTGGAGACGCTCTACCTCACCCGTCCCCGGACCGGGGCGGCGCAGGGGGTGCCTGCGCTGCTCCGCGCGCTTCCGGTCAACCGGATCGCTCTGCCGGAGCCGGATCCCTACGGCTGGCGGATGGAGGAACTGCTCGAACTGCGTGCCGCCGGGGTGCCGGTGACCTCTTACCGGGGGCGCGATCCCGGTTTCTGCCGGATTCTTGACGAAAAAAACCATTGGGAGGTTGCATATTTCAATCCCGGGTCTAAATTGATATTCCGGCTGCTGATCGATGCGGCCGATTCCGGGTGGTGTTTCACGCTGCGTCGCCCGGGCCGCCCGGAGGAGCGGTTTCAGATCCCATACGGCAGCGTGCTGGAGATGCGCGAACATGTGCTCGGAAACCCATGAGAAGAAGATGAAGATCTGCCACGTCATTACCCGGATGATCGTCGGCGGCGCTCAGGAAAATACCCTCTACTCCGTCATCGGCCACCTGCGCCACGGGCACGAGGCGGTGCTGGTGACCGGACCTTCGCCCGGGCGGGAGGGCAAACTGCTCGCCCAGGTCGACAGTTCCGGCGTCGAAACCGTTGAACTGCCCTCGCTGGTGCGCAACCTCGATCCGGTCAACGACCTGAAGGCGTATTTCGCGCTGAAACGGTTTTTCCGGAGCCGCCGGTTCGATGTGGTCCACACCCACTGCTCGAAGGCGGGAATCCTCGGCCGTCTGGCCGCCCGGGCAGCCGGGGTGCCGGTGGTGGTCCACACCGTCCACGGGCAGGCGTTTCACCCCTACGAGAAGCCGTGGAAGAACGCCCTCTACAAATCCGCCGAGCGTCTGGCCGCCCGCAACTGCGACCGCATCTTCGCCGTCGCCCAGGCGATGATCGACCAGTGCGTCGAGGCCCGGATCGCGCCGCGCGACCATTACCGGGTGGTCTACTCCGGTATGGATACCGCGCTCTTCGCCGGGGCGGAGCCGGAACCGGCGCTGCGCGACTCGCTCGACATCCCGCCGGAGCCGCGGGTGGTCGTCACCGTCGCCCGGCTCTTTCCGCAGAAGGGGTAGGAGTATGTCCTCACGGCGGCAGCGAAGGTGATCGCGGAGTTCCCCGATACCCATCTCCTGATTGTCGGCGACGGCCCGATGCGCGAACAGCTCGACGCCGAGATCGCCGCACTGGGGCTCACCGGGCACTTCCACTTCGCCGGACTGGTCGCGCCCGATCAGGTCCAGCGCTATCTCGCACTCGCCGATCTGCTCTGGCATCTTTCGCTCCACGAGGGACTGCCCCGTTCTGTGGTGCAGGCGCTGGCGACCGGAATCCCGGCGGTCGGATTCCGGCTCGACGGCACGCCGGAGGTGGTGATCGACGGCGAGACCGGCTTCTGCACCGCCCCCGAATCGGTGGAGGAGGTGGCCGGAGCGACCCGCAAGCTCTGGCTCGATCCGGAAGGCGCCCGGAAGATGGGTGAAAACGGCAGGAATCTGCTGCTGGAGAAGTTTCGCTGGGAGACGATGGTCGACATCCTCGAACGGGAGTACCGCGAACTCCTCGAGCGTGTTTCCCGCTGAAAAAAAGAGATCTCCGGCTGCCCGGGGATCTTTGGTTTCTGCTGTCGAAAGCGGGAATTACCCCACTTCGGCGCCGGAGGCGATTTCGCCGTCGGTCGTCACCAGTCGGAGGGTGTCGCCCTCCTTCGCCGCCAGCAGCATTCCGGCGGACTCGATGCCGCGGATCTTCGCCGGGCGGAGGTTGGCGACGATCACGATGCTCTTTCCCGCCAGCGACTCCGGCGTGTACCAGCGGGCGATGCCGGAGACGATCTGCCGCTCCTCGCCGCCGGATTCGATCCGGAGCCGCAGCAGCCGGTCCGCGCCATCCACCCGGCTCGCCTCGATCACCTTCGCCGTGCGGAGCTGCACTTTGGCGAAGTCGGCGATGTCGATCAGCTCCGCCACGCCGGCCGGCGCGGGCTCCTTCTCCTTTTTCGCGGCTTTGGCCGCCTTTTCGGGCTTCGCCGGTTTCGCATCGGCCTCCTTCGCCGCTTCGAACTGGATGCGCGGGAAGAGCGCGGCGCAGTCCTGCACGGTCCGCCCGGCAAGGTCGCTCTTCTTCGTCTTGAGGTCGGAGATCTTCAGCGCGGCGAAGTCGCTCCGATCGTATCCGAGCGCGGCGCCGAGGTCCGCCATCTTCGACGGCATCACCGGCGCGAGCAGCACCGCGACCCGGCGGAGCGCGTTGGCCGCGGTGTAGAGCACCGTGTTGAGCCGGGCGAGTTCGCCTTTCTTGGCGAGGCTCCACGGCGCGGTCTTCTCCATGTAGCGGTTGCCCGCCCGGACCGCGTTCATCACCGCTGTCAGCCCCTGGTCGAACTTCATCGCCAGCAGGCAGCTCTCCATCACCGCGACCGCCTTCTCGACCTCCTCGTTGAGTTCGGCTTCGTCGGCGGAGAGTTCGGCGGGCGGCTGGATCACGCCGCCGGAGCGGAGCGTCATCTTCAGAACCCGCGAAAGCAGGTTGCCGAGGTCGTTGGCCAGATCGCTGTTGTAGCGGGCGACGAACGCCTCCTCGGTGAAGTTCGCGTCATTGCCCGGCGACATCTCCGAGAGCAGGAAGTAGCGGAAGGCGTCCACGCCGCAGCGTTCGATCATCTCCATCGGATTGACCACGTTGCCGAGCGATTTGCTCATCTTGGTGTTGCCGGTCAGCCACCAGCCGTGGGCGAAGATGGTCCGCGGCATCGGCAGTCCGATCGCCTTGAGCATCGTCGGCCAGTAGACGCTGTGGGTGGTGAGAATGTCCTTGCCGATCAGGTGGTAGCTCGCCGGCCACCAGTGCTCGAATTCCTTCTCGTTGCGGCGGTATCCCACGCCGGAGATGTAGTTGATGAGCGCGTCGAACCAGACGTAGCAGACGTAATCGGGGTCGAACGGCAGCTCGATTCCCCACGAAAGACGCGACTTCGGACGGCTGATGCAGAGGTCCGAGAGTTTTTTGCGCAGGAATCCGAGCGTTTCGTTCGCCCGGAACGACGGCTGGATGAACTCCGGATGGGTCTGGATGTAGTCGATCAGCCACTCCTGATAGTTGCTCATGCGGAAGAAGTAGTTCGACTCCTTGATCGCGGTCACTTCGCGGCCGCACTCCGGTCACTTCCCGTCGACCAGATCTTTCTCGGTGAAGAACCGCTCGTCGCCGACGCAGTACCAGCCGGTG
The DNA here is from genome assembly GCA_964590295.1 of uncultured Victivallis sp. Lineage (GTDB taxonomy): Bacteria > Verrucomicrobiota > Lentisphaeria > Victivallales > Victivallaceae > Victivallis. The sequence goes on along the minus strand of CAZPWP010000008.1, from coordinate 2,321 downwards.
TATTCCGCCTTGTAGATTTCGCCGCGGTCGTAGAGCTCCTGGAGGATCTCCCGCACCACCTGCTTATGGAACTCTTCCGTGGTGCGGATGAAGCGGTTGTTGGTGATCCCCAGCTTGCGCCACAGTTCCTGAAAACGGACCACCGTCTCGTCGCAGTGCTGCTTCGGATCCATCTGCCGCTTTTCGGCCGCCTTCTGCACCTTCTGGCCGTGCTCGTCGGTGCCGGTGAGGAAAAAGGTGTCCTCGCCGAGCGAACGGTGGTAGCGTGCCAGCACATCCGCGAGAATGGTGGTGTAGGCGTGGCCGATGTGGGGTTTGTCGTTGACGTAGTAGATCGGTGTCGTCACGTAGAAATTTTCGGTGTTCATCGGTACCTCCCGGAAGAGTATGTAAAAACTGCAGATCAAATTTTTTTCATTAATATATCCTCACGGTGGAAAAAAAGCGAATTCCAACCGGGCAAAAACGCAAAACGGTCCGCGACCCCGGCCGGGCCGCGGACCGCATCCGCAGGGAAGCCGCGCGGTTACTGGAGCTTTCCGGCGATGCCGAGCCAGCTCTGAATCACCGGCGAGAACTTGATGAACACCGGCGCGAAGACGATGCACACCATGCTCATGAGCTTGATGAGGATGTTCAGCGCCGGACCGCTGGTGTCCTTGCAGGGATCGCCGACGGTGTCGCCGATCACGGCGGCGGCGTGGGGCGGATTCCTGGAGCCGTCTGGGAGCTTCTTGCCGCCGTAGGCGCCGTTTTCGATATGCTTCTTTGCGTTGTCCCAGGCGCCGCCGGCGTTGTTCAGCATGGTGGCGAGCACGAATCCGGCGGTGAGTCCGCCCGCGAGCATGCCCATCACGCCCGGAATGCCGAGGATCAGCCCGGTCAGCACCGGAATGACGATCGCCAGCAGCGACGGCACCAGCATTTCACGCTGCGCACCGGCGGTGGAGATCGCCACGCAGCGGGCGTAGTCCGGCTTCTCCTCGCCCTTCATGATGCCGGGCATCGCCTGGAACTGGCGGCGCACTTCCTCGACCATCGAACCGGCGGCGCGTCCGACCGCCTTCATCGTCATCGCGCAGAAGAGGAACGCGGCCATGCCGCCGATGAAGAGGCCGCCCAGCAGCATCGGATTCATGATGTTCAGCTGCTGCCAGTCGACGAATTTGAGGATGGTCATCTTGCTGGCGGCAGCGACGTCGATCCCCTCGCCGAGGCCGGAGTCGAACTTGCCGATCCAGAACTTGCTCTCCTCGATGAAGCTGGCCAGCAGCGCCATCGCGGTCAGCGCCGCCGAACCGATCGCGAATCCCTTGCCGGTCGCGGCGGTGGTGTTGCCGAGCGAGTCGAGCGCGTCGGTGCGCTGGCGCACCTCCGGCGGCAGGCCGGACATCTCCGCGTTGCCGCCGGCGTTGTCGGCGATCGGCCCGTAGGCGTCGGTCGCCAGCGTGATGCCGAGCGTCGAGAGCATGCCGACCGCAGCGAAGCCGACGCCGTAGAGTCCCATCGAGAAGGCGCCCGGCGCACCGGAGAAGCCGCCCGCGAACCCGTAGGCGCAGAGAATGCCGATGACGATGGTCACCACCGGGATTCCGGCGGAGTACATGCCGGTGGCCAGTCCGTCGATGATGGTGGTGGCCGGTCCCATCTGCGCCTGGAAGGCGATGCCGCGGGTCGGTTTGTATTCCGCGCTGGTGTAGTATTCGGTCGCCTGACCGATGATGACGCCCGCCGCGAGTCCGGCGACCACCGAACCGAAGACGCCGAACGAGATGAAGTCGAGATACCACAGGAAGAGCAGCGCGACCAGAATCAGCACCGAACTGCCGAGCGTTCCGGTGAGCAGGCTGCGCAGCAGCTGCTTCTGGCTGGCGCCCTCTTTGCAGCTGACCATCCGGATTCCCACCAGCGAGAGCAGCGTGCCGAGCCCCGCCACGATCATCGGCGAAAGCACCAGCTTGAGCGCGTAGTCGGTCGTCGCGTCGGCGCTCTGCGCCGCGACGGCGGCGCCCAGCGCGGCGGTCGCGAGGATCGAGCCGCAGTAGGATTCGTAGAGGTCTGCGCCCATTCCGGCGACGTCGCCGACGTTGTCGCCGACGTTGTCCGCGATGGTGGCCGGGTTGCGCGGGTCGTCCTCCGGAATGCCCGCTTCGACCTTGCCGACCAGGTCGGCGCCGACGTCGGCAGCCTTGGTGTAGATGCCGCCGCCGACGCGGGCGAAGAGCGCCTGGGTCGAGGCGCCCATGCCGAAGGTCAGCATGGTGGTGGTGATGTGGACCAGTTCTTCCGAGATCGTGCAGCCCGCCGGGACCAGATCCCGA